>JBAXQC010000012.1:0-51478 GCA_037131955.1 Bacteroidota bacterium | reverse complement strand
TTACTTCTTTGTCTTGAAACAAAGAAGTAAACAAGAAAATTCAAGGCTTCATTTTAACTTTTCCTCCTTTGTCGGAATTATTTTTACTTGCAAAATTGCGACCTTTTGGGCGATATTCGAGCCATGCTCTCATCTTCCCAAAAGGTTCCCGCATTTTGCTTCATAAAAATAAGCAGATAAAATGAGGCCATTTTAAACTCCGAAAAAACACCAGTTTTTAATACATTTTCTACAATTTACAGCAAAAAAAACCACTTAAACACCTTGAATTAGTTCATTTTAATGGATTATAAAGAATTTGAGGATCTACTAACTAATAAGTAACCAAAGAAAATATTTTATCGGAATATTTTTCCAACATTTTTTTTCCTTGTAAAAATTCTAAATCAATTAAAAATGAAAAGGCGGAAATGTTTGCGCCACCTTGAATTGATAATTCAGCAGCAGCGGCAGCAGTTCCACCGGTAGCTAACAAATCGTCGTGAATTAATACACTCATTCCTTTTTGCAATGCATCAACATGCATTTCTACTTCTGCAGAACCGTATTCTAAATCGTATCTGTAACTTAAAGTTTTATAAGGAAGTTTTCCTTTTTTTCTGATTGGTATAAACGGAACTTCTAGTGCTTGAGAAAGCAACATTCCAAATAAAAATCCTCTACTTTCAATTCCTACTACTGCGTCAATCTTTAAACCGTTGACTTGATTTTTTAAAAGAGCTAAAACTTCCTTACTTAAATTGGAATCAGAAAGTATTGGTGTGATATCCTTAAAGATAATTCCTTCTTTAGGAAAATCTTTTACGTCTCTTATTGCTTCTTTAAATCTACTTATTATTAACGATTCCATATGTACACTTTAGTTTTATGTTACTCAAAACTGAGGTAAGGTACAATTTTATTAAAAATCTTATCGTTAACCAGTAAACATTTTTTTAAATCATTTTTAGTAGTATATTTTCCATTTCTATCTCTGTAATTAATTAGTGCCAATGCAAGATTTTTACTGAAATAGGGATGTCCGCTTAACTTAAAGGAAGAAACTTTATTAATTGGTATTTTATCTATTAATGTGGAGTCTAACAAAATACTATTCTTTATGGATTGATACAAAACACTATCAATTTCTGGTATTTCTAGTAGTTGTTCTTTTTTAATAAAACCACCTAGTTTTTGTTTGTACCTCAAAATTTTTACGGCGTAAAATGAGCCTATTCCTTTTAGTGATTTAAGAACACTTGTATCTGCAGAATTTAGTTCTATCGGTTCGAATTCTTTTTGCTTAGGCTGTTTAAAGTATGTTGGTTTTTTATCAAATGTTGCTTGCAGTTCATTTTCATTTTGCTCTAACTGAATATTTTTTTGTTGTTGAAGAGAGTTCTCAATTTTAATATAGGGTTCTACTTTTTTATAGAACTCATCCGAAATTACAAACACCTTTTTTAAATCTTCTTTTTTTTTGAATGAACTGCCTCTTGAATTGAACTTTAAAACAGACAATGCTTGCTTTTCGCTGAGCCCTAACTGTCTCCATCCTTTTTTATCGAGTGTATTTGGATCAAAATAAAAAAGTGATTTGTCTGTAGTGTTTTGTTTGTGATAATTGTTTGCAGTAGAGTAGGATTCATTATTTAAATAAGATGAATTATGTTTGCTGTAATGGCCTTTTTTGTTTGGCTTTGGCATTCTGCTTATTTCATCGGCAAGTCTATTGAGTTCAGCACTATCAATTTCTTGTGGTGGGTTTAAAAATCCTATAAAATATTTAGTAACAGAAAATATAACAATCATTAGAACAAGAGTTACCAGCCCTAATTGTTCAGGTTTGCTAAAAGAGAAAAATCTTTTTAAAAATTCTTTCATCAAAAGAATTTAAATACGTTGCCTATTATTGTTTAGTAGAGCTCAAAAAAAATTACCACAAACTAAAAATTTGCAACAGAGGAGTAAAAAAGCTTATTGCTTAAAGCTTAAATTAATCGTTCCCTCCTTAGAAATTAATGGTAAGTCGTTGGGAATTGTTCCTATTGCAGTAGTAGTAGAATTTTTTCCAGTAGTGGAGTTTTTAACCTCCATATCCAATTTAAGGTATTTATTCTTTAGTTGAGTAATGTGCCAAACTTCAGCTACCTCTCCAGTTTCATGAATCTTTTCAGAATCTTCTGATAGGGTAACCAATGAGGGCACTCCATTAGTTACTGTATTTGTTTCGGTGGTGGTATTTTCTTTTATTGAATTTAAACTGAGCAAAACATTTTCTTTGTTTTTGCTGCCATTAAATTTTCCGGTAAACGCCCATTTGCCTTGTTTATTTATTGTTTTGGATACTTTTTTAGTAACCGTAAATTTTACTCCTGCTGGTGTAGAATCGTTATAAGTGGCAACCGTACTGTATTTTAGGCTGTAAAAATAATCTCCGTCTTTTGTGATTTCTAGGGTGTGAAAACTAATTGTTCCGCTGGCAGTTATAGTTTTTGTTCCAGATTCTGTATTGATTGAAATTTCTGTTTCTCCAGAACTTATTGTTTCTTTTGTTGAACTGGTTTGTCCGTTTGTATTTGATGTAATAGAATTTATTTCAGAGCTGTAATTTGTTCCTATCCATTTCCCGGTTAATCTTGCTTTTCTGCTTCTAAAAGATAGTGCAGGATCTTCTGAACCTTTTTTGCACGAATAAAGAAAAATTCCGATTAAAAGTAGTAAAGTAATTTTTAAAATGTTTTTCATAGTAGGTATTGCTTTTCCTTTATTAAAAAAAGATTAGAAGCGCTAAGGTAATAAACTTATTAAAAATATGAAATATATGCAAAAAAAAGCCCGCAAATTTTGCGGGCTTTGTAGAATTTAAAATCTAATTTATTGTTTGAAAGTAATTTTGGTTGTACCCTTATCAGAATCAGGACCATCATTAGAAGTTGTTGAACTTGAACCGCTTGTAAAAGTTATTTTTCCTGTGTATGTATTATCATAAGTTACATTAGCTACCATTTCTTTTTTTGCCAATTGAGACAATGTCCATACTTCAGTATTTTCATTTAATGCATAAGTACTAGTTGTTACTTGCTCTGATTTAGAACTACCACCAGTAGTACTAACACTTGTATAAGTTGTAGTTTCCTTGGCTGTGGATAGTAAAACAGCTTCTTTATTTTTTAAATCAGCACTGCTGTTTTTTCCCAAAAACTGCCAAGTTCCGCTTGACTCAATTTTCATGGTTTCGTCAATTGCGTCAGTTGTTGAAACACCACCAACTACATCGGTTTGAGAAGTTAACTTTAATGTCATTACAGATGACCATGTTCCATCTTTTTCGATAGTGTAAGTTGCTTCTGAAACTGTACCATTTGTGGTAGTTGTAGAAGCTGTAGATCCACTAGCTGTAGAGGTACGGTTAGAAGTAGAAATATAAGTATTGCCAGTAATTTTAGTACTGTAAACATCAGTTGATGTTGTAATGGAAGAGGATGAGTTATTAGTATTTACACTTGTTCCTGCATCATCCCATGCATCAATTGTCCACTCACCAGCAAAACGAGCTTTACGAGAACTTAGAGATAATCCTGGATCATCTTCACCTTTTTTACAGCTTTGAACTGTTACAGCAACTATTGCTACTGCAATTAGAGTTTTGAATAAATTTTTCATGTTTTTTTGTTTTTGGTTTTTAATTAGTTGTTTGATTTAATAATTTTTTGACATTGTTTATTAAATTGGGCGCAAAGTTAGGTATATTTTTAAATTCACCAAGTTTGTAAACATTTATGCTTGGTAAATTTAATAAAATCTTACTAATAGGCTCAAAAATGAAAGTTAAGAATCAATGCTCCACCTGTGTTATCTGTATCTATTCCCAAATAATTACCTCCTGCTTTGGTCAATTGTCTTTGCTTGGTAGTGCTGTTGGCATTGTCCCAATATTCTGTTCTAAAATAACCGTCGTTGGTATTTCTAAACACCATTCCCCAACCTAATTCGGCACCAATAGAAATTTTTGGCAAAATAAAATACTCTACTCCAGCAAAAGCCCTTGCTCCAATTCCAAATGTGTTTCCATTTTTTACCTCTCCTACTCGGGTATTTTTTAGAGCCGATTGAAAGCCCGTATTTATTGGCGTATCAAAATCTGTAGTAAAAATTGATGTTTGTGTGTTGGTAAAATTGTTGCCATAAGAATAGGAAGTTTTTCCTGTGGCAATCATTAGCATTGCTTCTGCACCGTAGTAACCTTGTAAACGAGTTTTGCCTTTTCTTTTTTCAAAACCAAAAGAAAGGTTTATGGCATTAGAACTAACTTTTTTTGTATCGCTGGTATATGTTGTATCTACTTGTGTGTTGGCATTGTTTATTACAGTGTTTCTAAATGTTTGACTTTGCAAACCCACTCGTATTTTTCCTCTGTATGCAAAATCATTTTTCTTAAAATACTTACCAGTAATGGTAAATGGCGAATTTGCCAATGCATTTGGACTAGGAGAAATTGCACCGTTGTTAGAGAAAATTGCTCCAACATAATTTAAGAAAGGAGCGGCATCGATACTTAAACTGTAATCTTTTTCTTCGGGCAAATAATTTTCTCCTTTTTTGGATTTTAATTCTTGTGAAAAAGAAATATTCACCAAAAAAATTAAAGTTACTAATAAGGTTATTTTTTTCATTTTTTTAAAATTTAGTGTATCCAAACGATTAATAGTTTTATTTATTGTTGATGTTAATTTGATTTTTCTTCGAGTAATGGCACAAATTTAAATTCTCCATACGTTTTTTTGGCGAGTTTACCAGAATTGTCTTTTGTAATTTCCGTCATTATTTGCGATTCTCCTTCACCAACAGGAATTATAAGTTTACCATTTATTGCCAATTGTTCTATTAAAGCAGGAGGAATAAAAGGTGCACCAGCAGTTACAATAATTTTATTGAACGGAGCAAAGCTAGGTTGCCCAAGGTAGCCATCGCCAAAAAATAATTTTGGAGAATAGTTCAATTCAGCTAGAAGTATTTTTGTTTTTTGAAATAGGGTTTTTTGACGTTCTATGCTAAAAACTCTAGCACCCAATTCGCACAACACAGAAGTTTGATAACCACTTCCGGTGCCAATTTCTAACACCTTATCGTTCTTTTTTATTTCTAGCAATTGTGTTTGAAAAGCAACAGTAAAAGGTTGCGAAATTGTTTGTCCTGCACCAATTGGAAAAGCTACATCGTTGTATGCAAATTCTACAAAGGCAGTATCTAAAAACAAATGCCTGGGAATTTTTTCAATTGCTGCCAAAACTGCAACATCTGTAATACCCTTTTCTTTTAGTAGTGTTACCAATTGTTTTCTAAGGCCTTTGTGCCTAAAATTATCCTGCATTTTTTTAGCTAAAAATTACGTTAAAACCACTTTTAATTAAATCTTGGTAGAAATTGGGATATGATTTTGCAACCACATTTGGGTTAATTATTTCTACTTCCTCATTTTTTATTGCAGTTACTGCAAATGCCATTGCTATTCTGTGGTCGTTATAAGATTGGTAAGCGTCAGCGGGTTTTATTAATGCTCCTTCGTAAATCATCAATGAATTATTTTTGTTGGGTTGAAGTTTAATTCCAGATTTTACTAATTCATTCTCCAAGGCAACAATTCTGTCAGTTTCTTTTATTTTTAATGTTTTTAGTCCATTAAAAATTCCTTTCATTCCTAAAGCGGCAGTATTTACTGCAATAGGAATTGCTAAATCTGGAAAGTCTGAACAGTCCAAAGCAATTTCTTTTAACGTATTTTCATTTTTTCTAATGATAATTCCTTCTGCAGTAAATTCAGTAGTTACACCAAACATAGCGTAAATTTCTGCTAATATTTTATCGCCTTGCAAACTATTTTGCCTAAGACCTACAATAGTAATTTCTGCTTCAGTTGCTAAGCTTGCAGCCAAGTACCAAAAAGACGCCGAACTCCAATCGGGTTCAACTTCAAATGTATTTTCATTTAAGTTTCTAGTGGAATAATTCCCTTTAAATACTTCAATGTAATTGGTGTTCCAATCAGTTGAAATTCCAAATTGCCTCATTAAACCTAGTGTCATGTTTATATAAGGTTTGGAAACAATTTCATTTTCTAATTCTAATGTAAAAACATCATCTGTAAATAGTGGAGCAATCAATAATATTGCTGTTACAAATTGGCTGCTAATTCCGGCGTCTAATTTTAATGAACTTCCTTTAAGTTTTTTTCCTTTTATTCTCAGGGGTGGAAATCCTTTTTTACTGCTATAGTCTATTTCTGCACCCAGTTTATTTAAACCCTCAACTAGTGGGCCTATTGGTCTTTGTAGCATTCTATTGCTGCCGGTAATATTTCTTGTTCCTTCGGTTACAGCATAATAAGCTGTTAAAAATCTCATAACTGTGCCCGAATCTTGGGCATTTAAATTTAATTCTTTGGAAGACAACAATTCTACCAATCTAGATGTATCCTTAGCTTGAGACAAGTTTTTTATTTCAAAAATTTCATCACATAGAGCTTTTATTATTAAAAGTCTATTGCTAATACTTTTTGAGCCAGGCAAAACAATTGTGGTTTTTAAAGGCTTCCCTTTGGGATAATTAATGGTTGCTTTTTCCATAGTTTAATTTAAACGTTGGTAATATGCTATAGATTTATTTATGAGCTTTTCATCTACAAGAACATCAAATACAGGCTCATTTATTGACTTTAATAGCGAAAATTTAATTTTCCCATCTTTCTTTTTTTTATCGTTTAGCAAAAATTTTTTTAACGAACTGTACCCGGGTAAATTGATTTTATGGAAAATGGAAAAAATTATTTTTTCAGTTTTTGCTAGTTCAATTTGTGGATAATTAAAAAGAATACTTGAAATGTACAATTCACAAATCATTCCCGCAGCTATTGCCTCGCCATGTAAAATATTTTTGTTTTTTTGCAGCATGTATGATTCTATTGCATGACCAATGGTATGACCAAAATTTAAAATATTCCTTATTCCTTTATCTTCAAAATCTTTATTTACTGTGGCACTTTTAAAATGAACGGCGCTTTTTATTTCTGCAAACAGTGTATTTTTATTTGATAATTTTTTAATAGAAAAATCAGAGGCCTTACCATCTAATATTTTGTGCTTTAACATTTCGGCCAAACCATTATTAAAATTTCTTTTGTTTAGCGAATTTAAAAATAATGGGCAAATAAAAATAAATTCTGGTTTTGAAAATGTACCAACAACATTTTTTGCATGATTAAAATCAATTCCATTTTTTCCACCAATAGATGCATCAACCATTGCCAAAAGACTTGTGGGAATATTGGCATACTTAATTCCTCTTTTAAAAATACTTGCAGCAAAAGCACCAATATCACTCACAACTCCTCCACCTAAATTTAAAAGCAAGTGTTTTTTTTCAGCATTATTTTTCAATAACCATGATAATATACCATTAACCGATTGTAAATTTTTATGTTTTTCACCTGCCTTTATTGTATAAGTTAAGGTGTATTCTTTAGGGAAATAATTTTCTAACAAATGCCAACAATGCTTTTTTGTATGTGTATCCATTAAAACAAAAATCTTCTTAAAACTCTTGCATTCATCTATTAATGTAGATTTTTTTAATTGATTTGAAAACAATATTTTTTCTTTTTCCCCCTTCATTTTTAAGTCTAAGAAAACACAAATAATTTATAAAAATAGGTAATGCCTAAGTTTTGAATTAAGTCAATTGGCAAAACATATTCAATGTCAATTGTTAATAATCCAAATTTTGATTAGTACTTTAACATTTCTCAAATTTAAACTATTTCTATTCAAAAAAAATTCAAAATACCTGCACAAAGAATAAAACTTTTAAACATTGTTTCTAAATATGTTTTCTAGTAATTTCAATCTAAAAGGTTATTATCAGTTTTTTGTAGGCGATTTAGTGTAATTAACGGGGTGATTTTTAATAAATTTATTTCTTAAAAAAAATTATTTTAGATTTGCATACATTTTTTTTTAATAACTATTGATAAATTAGAAATATTAAAACTAAATTTGATTTTAAAAAAGGAAATTGTTTAACAAAAATAATATGCAAATAAAAAAATTGGGTTCTTGGCTTTGTATTGGATTGCTGCCTGCTTTAATTCTTGTTTCATGCACAGGAAATAATAAAAGTGAATTAGAGCAAGAGGCAGAAAAAATCGACAGCAACAAATCAAATATCGTTAGTGTTGGCGGAACAATGTTTAGTATTCCTTCACCAATTCAAACATCAATGCTTTTGAAAAAAAGCGGAGCGCCATATTCAAAAGCTATTTTAAATGTTCCTGCAAACGTTTCTAAATATTCTACCGCAGTAAAAAAGGCATTGAATTTGGGAATTTATGGTGCAGATTTAGGATATGTTATTCTTTACCAACAAACACAAGATGCAATTGGTTACCTCTCTACCGTTAAAAAATTGGGCGACGAATTGGGTGTTTCTGGAGCGTTTAGTGAATCTTTACTAAAAAGATTTGAGAAAAATATGGACAAACAAGATTCTTTGATGAGCCTTAGTTCAGAGGCTTTCCGCTCTAGCGATGCCTACTTAAAAAACAACGAAAGATTAGATGCAAGTGCTTTAATTATTGCAGGTGGATGGATAGAAGGCTTATATTTTACTACCCAAATGGTAAATGGTAAAGTGAAAGATAAAACCCCACTTATTCAACGAATTGGTGAACAAAAAAATAC
Source organism: Bacteroidota bacterium (assembly GCA_037131955.1). Lineage (GTDB taxonomy): Bacteria > Bacteroidota > Bacteroidia > UBA4408 > UBA4408 > CAIMMJ01. Next base: position 42,764 of record JBAXQC010000012.1, on the reverse strand, counting down.
ATTGGATAACTTAATAAAGTTACTTACCCCGTATTATCAGCAAGAAGGATATACCGAGTTTATTGATGCATTAATTGATTTGGCAAGTACAGAGTTTGATAAAGTGGAGGTTAAATACAACTACGTTAAACCAACCACTGATGAGGTAAACAAAATAACAACCATTAATAGTACTACAGAAACTATTGTTACACCCGAAATACTAAAAAATATCTCTGAAAAAATTGCAATAATTCGTAATTCATTGGTACAGTAATAAAACTAAAAAAACTAAATTTCTTTCTGGAGATTGAGACACATAAAATAAAAAAAATGAAAAAAATATTTCTAATAATTGCCTTAGTTTTTATGGGTTCTTCCATAAATGTTTTTGCTCAATGCGATACTATTGCAAGCATCTGCGAAAAACACCTTACTCAAAAATATGTTTCGGACGGGCAGCAATACCGTGCTTTACTCCTCAATAAAGAAGTAGCGGAATTTAATGCCACATTATTTGGCGGAACCACCTACAGAGTGGCAGCCTGCACAGGTTTAAAAGACGGACAATTAGAATTTAGTATTTTTGATAAACAAAGGAATTTATTGTTCTCTAATATCGAACATAAAAATGCCCCATATTGGGATTTTAAACTAACTTCAACATTAGATTGCACTATTGAGGCACAACTAATAGACTCCAATGCACAATCGGGCTGTGCAGTTTTGTTAATCAGCTTTAAACAATAATAATACTAAAATTTTCAAAAGCGAAGAAAAAACTCTTCGCTTTTTTTTTGCCAAAAAAATATTGAGAATGTTAACTAGGAAACAGAAAAATAATATTATTTTTAAAAATTATTTAAACTACGCTCCATAGGGGCTCCAAAACAAGCTGAGATGAGTGAAAATATACTTAGAGCTTTAATGCGATTGTTTGCAATTATTGCAAAGTCAGATAGCGAAGAAGCTACAATTTCGGGCCTTGAAGTAGTTAGAAATTTTTTAAAGCAACAACTCAATCAGGAACAAGTTGAAGAATATATTATTTTTTACCAGCAGTTCCTTAAGGAACACAAAAAGAAAAGTATATCATTAAATTCCGTTAAAGTTCTAAGAATTTGCAACGAAATAAATGGAGAGTTAATGCAAAGACAAAAAGTAATTGTATTAATTCGATTGATAGAGTACATAAATTCCAATAATCAGCTTACCCCTCAAGAAGTAGAATTTGTAGAAACTGTTTCCTCGTCATTTAATATTCCTGACGATGAGTTTAGGCTGCTTGTAACATTTATTAATGCTACTGAGGAAAATATTTCCAAAATCCCGGAAATACTATTAATCGCAGATAAAGAAAATGCTTCATCCAATCAAAGAAAATTAATTTGTGATGGTTTAAAAGGAAAAATTTCAGTAGCACCTATAAATAGTGTTTCGTTATTTCTTACCAGGTATTTTGGAAGTTCAGAATTAAACTTAAACGGACAAAATATAAACAACAACAAAGCTCATGTTCTAACGCAAGGGTCAACCATTCGTGGAAATAAAATATCGCCAATTTTTTACAGCGATATTATCAGCAAATTCATGAATGAAAACAGAAGCGAAACCATTGTTTTTGAAGCTCAAGACATAGAATTTGAATTTAAAGGTGGTAAAAAAGGACTACACAATTTAAGATTTTCAGAAGAATCTGGAACACTTATTGGAATTATGGGCGGCAGTGGAGCAGGCAAATCAACCATCTTAAATGTATTAAATGGAAATGAGAAACCATCGTCTGGAAAAGTTACAATCAACGGAATTGATATTCATCACGAAAAAGAAAAAATTGAAGGAGTAATTGGGTATGTTTCTCAAGATGATTTGTTGATTGAAGAACTAACGGTTTTTCAAAATTTATTTTACAATGCTAAACTTTGTTTTGACCAGTTTAGTGATGAAAAAATAACACAAGTGGTTATGGATTTATTGCTGAGTTTGGGAATGCAGGAAACGGCTCATCTAAAAGTTGGCGACCCACTAAAAAAAACAATAAGCGGTGGACAAAGAAAAAGATTAAACATTGCATTGGAGTTAATCCGTGAACCAGCTGTTTTATTTGTTGACGAACCAACATCAGGGCTTTCTTCAAAAGATTCTGAGGTGGTAATGGATTTGCTTAAAGAACTTGCGCTAAAAGGAAAACTAGTTTTTGTGGTTATTCATCAGCCTTCATCAGATATTTTTAAAATGTTTGATAAATTATTGATTTTAGATTTAGGCGGTTATCCAATATATTATGGAAATCCGGTGGAGTCATTAATTTATTTTAAATCTCTGGTGAATCATGTAAATGCAAACGAGAGCGAATGTATAGTGTGCGGCAACGTTAATCCAGAACAAGTTTTTAGTATTATTGAAACCAGGGTATTGGATGAATACGGGAGCTCTACCACTTTTAGAAAAATATCACCCAAAGAATGGAACAAATTTTACTACGAAAAACTACGTCCAGAGAAATATGCAAAAACCAATTACACAAAAATTCCGAACAGTACATTTAAGGTTCCAAATAAACTAAAACAATTTAAAGTCTTTATCACCAGAGATGTTTTATCTAAGCTAACCAATTTGCAGTATGTAGCTGTTAATGCTTTAGAAACTCCTATACTTGCCCTGGTTTTGGCCTTATTGGTAAGATTTTTTAATACCGATGTTTCAAATATCACTGGCTATAAATTTTCTGAAAACGAAAACATTCCTGCCTATATTTTAATGGGTGTTGTAATTGCTTTGTTTGTTGGATTAAGCGTTAGTGCCGAGGAGATCATCAGAGATAAAAGAATATTAAAAAGAGAATCGTTTTTAAATTTAAGTAGAGGAAGTTATATCTGGTCTAAAATTGCAGTTATGTTTTTAATTTCTGCAATTCAAACAGCAACATTTGTGCTTATAGGAAATTCTTTGCTTGGAATAAGAGACATGTACATTGATTATTGGATAGTATTATTTAGTGCATCATGCTTCGCCAATATACTTGGGTTAAATATTTCTGCTAGTTTTGACAAAGCTGTAACTATTTATATTTTAATTCCATTTCTAATAATTCCTCAGTTATTGCTGAGTGGAGTAATTGTAAAATTTGAAAAACTAAATCCAATTTTTACTTCTCAAACAACAGTCCCACCAATTGGCGAATTAATGGCCTCTAGATGGGCTTACGAAGCATTGGCTGTAAATCAGTTTAAAACAAACAAATACCAAAAACCACTCTACGAAATGGAGAGGATAATGAGTGAGGCAGATTATAGAAAAACATATTGGATTCCAAAACTCATACAAAAGATTGACGAGGCACAAATTTTTTCTGGTTCTACCAACCCCACTGAAAAAAAACAAGTAACAGACGATTTAGAATTGGTAAAAAATGAACTAAAAAGAAATAATACACTTGTTCCACTTAAATTTACTGATTTTGAATTGTTAGACCCAAGCTCTTTTGATGCAAGCAAATCAGCCAAAATAAAAGCCTTCCTTAATGATAAACTCCTGGCATTCTACAAAAAGAAGTTTAATTTCACCAACAACAAGAGGGATGAATATGTTGCTTCTGTTACAAAAAATCCTGAGGAAAGAGAAAGATTTAATCTAATTAAAGAAAAATACGAAAACGAAAATTTAAGTTCTCTGCTAAGAAATAAAGATGATTTTAATAAAATAATTGAAACAGAGGGAAGGTTAATACAGCGCTCCGATCCTATTTTTCATAATGCAGACAGGGACTTGTTTTTGAGAGCTCATTTCTTTGCTCCAACAAAATCTATTTTTGGTGTGTTAGTTGATACTTTTTGGGTGAATGTTTCAATTATATGGTTAATGACAGTGATCCTAATTGTAACGCTCTATTTTGAATCTCTCAAAAAATTCCTTGATTTTTTTGGCAGGATAAATTTTTCTGGACTAACAAAACTTTTTAAATCCTCTAATAAACCAGTGGCAACTCCAATAAAAACAAAAATAAAAAAGGTTGCTCTTGCCAAATAATTTAATGAAGTCTGTATTACTTTTTTGCTTATTTATTTTTTCTTTTGTACTGCACACTTTTGGCCAACAAGGCAAAGATGGCGATAGAACAATTGCTGCTGCAAATACTATTGTTAACGAATACACAGCACTAACTGCCGATGCTTCAATTGGGAGCACTCAAATTTCAGTTTCCAATAACAATTTAAATACTAATAATAGATTCCCTAGCGCTTTAGCTGCCGGCGATTTAATTATGATTATCCAAGCGCAAGGGGCAACTGTTAGTGGCAGTTTTTACACACAAGGGGCAAATACTTTTGGTTTGCCAAAAGACAGTGCATGGGGAAGTATTGTAAATCTAAATAATTGTGGAAATTACGAGTTAAAAGAAGTTTCAGGCGTTGCGGCCTCCAATACAATTCAACTAAATTGTGCTTTGCAAAACGATTATTTGGCATCTGGTAAAACTGTTATTGTAAGAGTTCCACGATATAATAATTTAACCGTCAATGGTTCTATTACTTGTACAAACTGGAATGGCACTATTGGTGGAATTATAGCGATAGAGGCAATTGGCAATATTGTTATCAATGGTCAAATTGCAGTTAATGCAAAAGGTTTTAGAGGTGGGGCAACAGACAATCAAACTACACCTGGCTCTGGTGATGTGGCAAGTAATTCTGGTGTTTTTGGTGCCAACCGAGGTGAAGGAATTGCTGGTTTTGGTACCGATTTAAATTATGTGGGAGGCCGCTTTGGAAAAGGAACTGCAGCAAATGCAGGCGGTGGAGGAACTGCTCAAAATGCCGGTGGTGGTGGTGGTGCAAACGGTGGTAATATTTTAAGTTGGAATGCCTGTGGGATTCCTGATTTAACTAACGCTTCTTGGACTGCCGCATGGAATCTGTTGTTTCCTAATTTTTCTTCTAATAATTCTTCAGGTGGTGGTTTAGGCGGCTATTCTGCCTCTACAAATCAACTAAACCCGCTCACAAACGGCCCTAATAATTACAATTGGTCGGGCGATGGCAGAAGAAATCAAGGAGGATATGGAGGAAGACCATTAGATTATTCTGGAGGAAAATTATTTTTTGGCGGAGCCGGTGGTGCTGGAGATGGCGATGATAATTTTTCGGGTAGAGGTGGAAATGCAGGTGGATTAGTATATATATTTACTAAAGGAACTATTACGGGAACCGGAAGCATAAATGCAAATGGCGAAGCAGGAATTAATGCCAGTGGAAATCCTACTCCAACTGGAATTGCAGGTCAAGATGGTGCTGGTGGTGGTGGAGCAGGAGGTACTGTTTTTATTGATGGAACAAATACAATTTCTGGCATTACAATAACCGCTACAGGTGGCAATGGGGGCTCTCAAATATTAAGTAGAGGTGCTTTAAATTTCAACAACAATTGGAATGTTCAGGCTCAGGGTCCTGGCGGCGGAGGTAGTGGTGGTTATATAAAAACACCAACTTTATCTGTTGCAACAAATGTATTAGGTGGTATAAATGGAACAACAAACTCCATTAGCATGGTAAATTTTCCGGCAAATGGAGCAACAAAAGGTGGTGCAGGAACATTGGAACAAACAGCAATTGATAATTTTAGTACCCTCAACGATACTATTTGTGCCGGCACAACAGCTGTATTAACAGTAACAAGCAGTAATCTAAATAACGCTATCGAATGGTACGATGCAGAAGTTGGAGGAAATTTATTATTTACCGGCTCTGCATTTATAACACCTGTTTTAAATTCTAATCAAACATATTTTGTTCAACAATGTCCTAACTTCTATAGACTTCCAGTTTCTGCAATTATACAAACTAATTCAATTGTTGCTAATGCAGGAATACCTCAACAAATTTGTGGATCTCAAACTCAATTAAATGCCACTTTACCTACAGGTTATTCTGGCCAATGGACTGTTGTTTCTGGAAATGCAAACTTTTCTCTTAGTTCTAATCCTACTACAAATGTTAATAATTTAAGCATTGGTTCTAACATATTAAGATGGACGATTACAGATGGTGTTTGCTCTACTGGATTTTCAGACATCACCATTGAGTCTTTTTCATTGCCTACAATTGCTGATGCAGGAAGTAATGCAACACAATGTGCAAATACCATTTCGCTAAACGGTAATGTACCCACTGTTGGTTCAGGTTCTTGGCAAGTGATTGCTGGAGGTTCTAACTTAGACAATGCAAACTCTGCAACTTGTAACGCAAGTAATTTACAAGTTGGTAATAATTTATTTGTTTATACCATATCATCCGTTAATATATGTCCAAATACAACAGACACACTATCGGTGCAAGTGTTTGAACAACCCAGTGCAGCAAATGCGGGAACAGACCAACAAATCTGTTCAAATTTTACCCAATTAAATTCAAACATTCCAACAACTGGAGTTGGAATTTGGAGTGTGATTTCTGGGAATGGAACTTTTTCTGATATTTCAAGTAATGCAACTAACGTTTCTAATATTTCCGCAGGAGTAAATACATTTAGATGGACAATTTCAACTACTAATTGTGGAAGTACTTTTGACGAAGTTAGTATTGAAGTAATAAATGCTCCAAATCCTGCATTTGCCGGAAATGATGCACAAGTGTGTGGTAATTCAACAACTCTTAATGCTGTTGCAGCTAGTTCGGGCAGTGGAGTGTGGACAGCACTAAATTCAGGACCAATTTTTTCTGATGTTACATTGTTTAATTCTTCGGTATCTAACTTGTCTCAAGGCACAAATACTTTTGTTTGGACTGTTGCACTGTCTGGATGCCCTCAAACTTCCGATACAGTAATTGTTAGTTCTGTTATTCCTCCAACAATTGCAAATGCAGGTATAGACCAAATCATTTGCGGCAATACAACAACAGTTAATGGTTCTGTTGCTGCCGTAGGAAATTCAAACTGGACTTCTTCCAATTCAAATGTTGTAATAAACAACTCAACAAGCAACAACACTTCTTTGCTATTTAATCAAACTGGCACTTATACTTTAAGCTATTCTATTTCAAATGGAATTTGTCCAACAAGTTCTGATGAAGTTCAAATAGAAGTAAACCCGAGTTTAGTGGCCAATGCAGGAGCAGATATTTTAGCGTGTGACTCCATTATAAATTTATCAAATACAGGAACTTTTGGTAATGTTCTGTGGTCATCCTCACCAGCAAGTTTTCCTATTGCATTTTCTTCGGCAAATAATCAAAATACTTCGGCAATTATTGCGGACCCAAGCACTGGGTTTGCCATTTTAACTGTTTCATATCCCGGTTGTGAATCGCAGATTGATAGCATAGGTATAAAAATTGTTACCGAACCAAGTGCAGATGCCGGAAACAATATTGTTTCATGCAATGGAAGTGTTCTGTTAAATGCAAACTTAGAAAATGGAGCAAGTGGTACTTGGGAAAATATAAGTAATAGTTTTCTTCCAGCTCAAATTAGTAATCCAAATAGTATTTTTTCTTTTGCAGATACAGGAAAAGTTTTTCTTGTGTGGAAAGTGCAGATTCCATCATGCCCTGTTGCAACTGATACACTAGAAATACATTTTACTAAACCATCAACAGTATCATTGGCAAGTACTGATACCACTATTGCGGCAGGAGATAAAGTGCAATTAAATGTAAACGGAGGACTAAATGTTATTTGGCAAAGTTCTCCAAGTCTTTCGTGCCTGGAATGCACTAACCCTATAGCATTTCCGAACAGTGACGAATTGTTTTTTGTAACTTATAAAGACAAAAACAATTGTACTTATTCAGATACAGTAGAAGTAAAAGTTGAGAAAAATTTTTATGCTGAAATTCCAACAGCATTTTCTCCAAATGATAATGGGGTTAATGATTTTTTATATGTTAGAAGTAACGGTTTAAAATCTCTTATTTTTGAAGTGTTTAATGAGTATGGACAAAAAGTATTTTACATAAAAGAGGGAGAATCGTTTGAAAAAAAATGGGATGGTACTTTTAACGATGCTCAGTTGATTCCTCAAGTTTTGATATACACTTTAAACGGACAATTTATCGATGGCACCTTTGTAAGTAAAAAAGGGAAGTTGTTATTAATGAGATAAACATGAATATTTTGATACATAAATTACAGAATGATTAGCGAAGAAAAGGAAATAAGAAAAGTGAATGGAGTAGCGGAAGATATTGCTCTTAAAGCGTTTGAGCTAATGAGCACTGCTAAATCTATGACTGAAATTTACGAAAAAAACAAAGAACTCACTGCAAAATATGTACATGCTACTTCTAGGGGCCACGAAGCCATACAAATTGCAACAGGAATGCAGTTAAAACCGCAAGATTTTGTTTCGCCTTATTACAGAGATGATAGTTTATTGCTTGCAATTGGATTGACTCCCTATCAATTGATGCTACAATTGTTAGCTAAAAAGGACGATCCGTTTTCGGGTGGTAGATTGTATTATAGTCATCCTAGTTTAAAGGACGACGACAAGCCAAAAATTCCAATGCAAAGTTCTGCAACTGGCATGCAGGCAATCCCTTCTACTGGAATTGCTATGGGAATGCAATACAAAGAAAAAGTAATGCCTGAAACTGTAATGGGAGAAAAGGGTGTTGTAGTATGTTCATTAGGCGATGCTTCTGTTACAGAAGGAGAAGTTGCTGAGGCATTTCAAATGGCAGTGTTAAAAAAACTGCCTATAATATTTCTGGTTCAGGATAACGGTTGGGACATTTCGGCTAGTGCAGAAGAAGTTAGAGCTCAAAATGCTGCCGAATATGCTAAAGGATTCAAAGGATTAGAAACAAAATCGATTGATGGAACAGACTTTTTTAAATGTTATACTACACTCGAAGAAGTTATTGCAACGGTAAGAACTGAACGACGTCCTTTTTTAATTCACGCTTCCGTACCTTTATTAAATCATCATACATCGGGCGTTAGAAAAGAATGGTACAGAGATGATCTAGAAGAAGCACAAAAGAGAGATCCACACAAAAAATTGTTTAACCAATTGTTAATTGAAGGTTGCGATACTAAATCTTTAAAAAAGATAGAAGATAATGCTGCATTTAAAGTATTGAGTGATTTTAATAATGCTATAAAGGCAGATGATCCAAATCCTGAAGATTTATTTAAACATGACTTTGCTCCAAATCCAATTGAAGAAGAAAAAGGAAATCGCCAAGGAGATGGAAAAGAAAAAACGATGATGGTGGATGCTGCATTGTTTGCCATTCAAGAATTGATGGTAGAAAACAAAGAATGTTTGCTCTATGGTCAGGATGTAGGAAAAAGGCTGGGTGGAGTATTTAGAGAAGCGGCCACACTTGCTCAAAAATTTGGCGACGACAGGGTTTTTAATACTCCAATTCAAGAAGCATTTATTATTGGCAGCACAGTTGGAATGAGTGCTGTTGGATTAAAGCCAATTGTTGAAGTTCAGTTTGCCGATTATATTTGGCCAGGCTTAAATCAACTGTTTACAGAAGTTAGTAGGTCGTGTTATTTGAGCAATGGAAAATGGCCAGTAAGTTGCATAATAAGAGTACCTATTGGTGCTTATGGCAGTGGAGGGCCTTATCATTCATCGAGTGTTGAATCTGTTTTGACAAATATTAAAGGAATTAAAATAGCTTACCCTAGCAATGCTGCCGACTTAAAAGGATTAATGAAGGCGGCCTACTACGATCCAAATCCTGTAGTAATGCTTGAACACAAAGGCTTGTATTGGAGCAAAATAAAAGGTACTGAAGATGCTAAAACTATTGAGCCTGATTCTAATTATATAATTCCATTTGGCAAGGCAAACAAATTAGTAAGTGCAGATACTACTATTAAAAACACTCTCACAATTGTTACCTACGGTATGGGTGTGTATTGGGCAAAAACTGCTGAACAAGATTTTAAAGGACATCTTAATATCATAGATTTAAGAACATTGTTTCCATTGGACGAAGAATTGATTTATGAAACAGTAAAAAATTCGGGCAAATGTTTAGTAATTACCGAAGAACCTGAATCAAATTCGTTTGCACAAAGTTTGGCAGCAAAAATATCGTATAGTTGTTTTAGATTTTTAGATGCACCTGTAACAGTAATTGGTGCCGAAAATTTACCAGCAATACCTTTAAATGCAGTATTAGAATCAACAATGCTTCCCAACGCAGAAAAAGTAAAAATTGCTATTAAAAAACTTATAGAATTTTAAGTTGAAAAAAACAGGTATGACATATTTAGAAAATTTGAACATAAAAACATTTGTGTTCTGTGTAGTGTTTTTTTCTTCTTTAGAGCATACCTATGCACAATACCTTGCAAAAATTACCAATTTAAATAACTTAAAAGAATATTATTTACAAGAAGGCCATAAATACTATTTTCAATTAAAAAAATCATCAGTTGTTTTATATTTAGATTTTGTTAAAGCAGAAAAAGACAATTTAATTTTTGAAAATAAAATTGTGAATCCTGACGATTTAAGTTGGGTGAGTAAGACATATTACAAAAACACAAAATTAACCGAAGTCAGAAGAAACTCTTCGCTGAATTTGGGGGTAATGACAAAACCAACTTATGATTTAGAAGAAAAATATTTGTTAGAAATAGTTCCCGATACTGTAAAATTTGAACTCCCAAAAAAGAAATGAAAATTATATGTAGATTAAATTTTTTCTTTTTCTTTTTGGTGATTTCTCAAGCTGCCTTCTCGCAAAATAATGACACCCTAAAGATAAGAAACCAAGTAAGAAGTTATTTTCCCAAATTGGCAGACAATACTTTTCAGCAAGCAAAAGCACCTTTTTCTCTGCAAAAAAAGGAATGGCTTTTTGTTGGTGGCATTGCTGCAGCCACTTATGGATTAACATTTTTGGATCCAATAATTGATAAAAGCTTAAAAGATTTTGGAAATACACCTGCCAAAAAGCAAGCGAGCAAGCACATAAGCGAATTAGGAAAATTATATGGGCTGGGAGGTTTAGCTTTATTTTGTGGAATAAATTTAATTGCTAACAACCATAAGGGTGTTCAAACATCAGTTTTAGCAAGTCAATCTGTTTTTACTTCACTCATCTGGGTTTCTGTTTTAAAATTTGGAACTGGCAGAGAAAGGCCATTTTATGTGCACCAACAAAATGAAACTATTTCTAAATGGTATGGACCAAAAAAAATAGGACAAAAAATGTTTGGTAAGTACGTTTACGATTCTTTTCCTTCTGGCCACACCGCCATTGCATTTTCTTTGGCTACCACATTTGCCCACCAATATCCACAAATAAAATGGGTGGCGCCTGTTTCTTATACTTTGGCATGTTTGGTAGGAATTTCAAGAATAACAGAAAACAAACATTGGGCAACAGATGTAATCGTAAGCAGTTTAATTGGTTATTTTTGCTCAAGACAAGTCTACCTCAACAGAAATAAAAAAACTGCAGATCTGCGCTCTAAACGAAAAAAATCAACAATCACTTTTTCGTTATCTATAAGTCCATATTTTGCTTAATGGCAATTGTTGATTTACATAAAATTAATCGTACTTCATTTTTATCCCTATTTATAATTTTTAGCAATTTTGTACTTGCTCAAAATATAAACATTCATGGCAAGGTTACAGAAAAAGGAACAAATAGACCATTGCCTTTTGTGAATATTTTTTTTACTGGTTCACTAACAGGAACTACAACAAATATGGACGGTGTATACACAATTAATACACAGGCCAAACCCGACTCTATTTATGCTACTTTTTTAGGATATAAAAAAAATATAAAAGTAGTACCTAAAACAGCAAACTCTGAAGTAAATTTTATTTTGGAGGAAAGCATAAATTCTCTGCATGAATTTATTATTGCTTCGGGGGAAAATCCAGCTAATAGAATAATAAAGAATGCAACTAACAACAAGATTAATTATTTGAGATCTAATGTTGATTATTTAAAGTATGATTCATACGCCAAGGTTCAAATTGAAATAGACAATTTAAGTTCAAAAATTAGAAAACGTAAATATTTTAAACCTTTAGTTAAATTATATGATACTCTTTCTTTAATTAATGGCGCAGAAAATCCAAATGTGCCTGTGTATTTTTCTGAAAATTACTCATCAGTTGTGATGGGAAAAGAAAATAAAAAAGCAGGTGATTACGTAAAAGGAATAAACATTGATTTTGTTGGAAAGAGCCAATCTGATTTGGCTGCACAACTTTCTGGCAGCGAACTGCAGGATTATGATTTTAATAGAGATAATGTTTCTTTTTTTCAGAAGGATTTTATGTCGCCAATTGCCAATAATGCATTGCTTTTTTATAAGTATAAAATAATTGATACTACTTATATTCAAAATTCAATGTGTTTTAAAATTGCAGTTCTCCCTAAGAATGATCAAGATTTAACGTTTAATGGATTCATTTGGATACAAGATAGCACTTTTGCTTTAAGGCGATTAGATCTAGAAGTTTCTCCCAGCGTGAACATAAATTTTGTAAATAAAATTCATATTATACAAGAAATTCAACCTTTACAAATTGGATGCAGTGTAGTAAACAGAATGAATTTATTGGTTGATTTTGCAAACATTACAAAAAAACTTGCTTCGTTTATTTTTAAAGTTTACGTATCAAATTCTAATTTTAAAACTGTTTTAGTTTCTAACGAGGATAGCGTTACGTTAAAGAAAGAATTTGCCGAAGATGTTTTAAACAAAGATTCTGTATGGTGGAATACTACCAGGCCAAGACCTTTGGATCGTGAAGAACTTCAATTGTTTAAAATTATTGATACCATTAGCAATTTTCCAATAGTTAGAAATTCATTTACTGCTGCCATGTTTCTTGCAACAGGATATTACTCGTTAGGAAAAATAGAAATTGGGACCTTGCAAACACTTTATGCAAGAAATGGAATAGAAGGAGACCGCTATAAACTTAGTTTACGAACCAATAGATTTTTTGATAAACGCTTAACATTTAGAACCTACATAGCATTTGGAACCTTAGATAAAAGTTTTAAGTACAATGCACAAGTTGAGTATATTTTAAACAGATATCCTTGGCTTAAAATTGGAATAAATAAAAGAGAGGACAACGATCAATTGGGAACTTCACATAATTTTTCGCGAAGTCCGGCTATAAATAATTTTCAAGGAAGTTTATACAACATTGGAACTCAAATTACCAATATTAAAAAATTAAATAGAAATTTTGAACACAGATTTTGGTTGGATGCCGAGTTGTTTAAAGGATTTATAACAAGGATAGTTTTTCAACATGTGCAATCTACACCTTTGTTTACACTTAGCGACGAAGAATTAAAATATTTTTCGTTTTTTAATAAAAAAGTAATTACCTCCGAAATTAGAGTAGAAGGAAAATGGAGCCCTGGCGAAAGTTTTATTCAAAATGGAAACGATAGAGTAAGCTTGGGCAATAGAAATCAACCAACTTTTGCATTTGTTTTTAATCAAGGTTTAAAAAATATTTTTGGAAGTGAATTAAATTACCAGAAACTAAATCTAAATTTTAGAAATAGAATCAGAATGGGAGTAATGGGATTTTCTGACATTGATATTAATGCTGGTAAAATATTTTCTAAAGTGCCTTTCACCATTTTAGAAGTGCACAGAGGAAATGAAACTTTTTTTTATGCCAATGGAATTTATAACACCATGAATTTTTTTGAATTTATAAGTGACGAGTACATCTCACTAAACTACCAGCAACATTTTATGGGATTTTTGTTCAATAGAATTCCCATTGTAAAAAAACTAAAATGGAGAGAGGTGATTACGTTTAATGCTGTTTATGGAAATATTTCTTCAAAGAATTCTTATGTCAAAGAAGGATATGAATTTACTGTATTAAACAAAACTCCATTTATGGAAGCTGGCTTTGGAATAGAAAATATTTTTAAAGTGGGAAGAATAGATTTCTTGTTTCGACTAAATTACAAAGATGCAGAATATTTAAAATTTTACTCTTTAAGAAATAGCACAAAGCCAATTACTCCGTTTGCAGTTAAGTTCTCTTTTGGATTTGGATTATAAAAATTCATTTTTATAATCAGTTAGTAACCGCACTTAACAGTTTAAAATTCACTGTCATTAAATTCTATCGTTTCGCTTTGTTCTCTGTCTTCATTGTACTTTCCGCAGTCTAATTCCAGTTTAGGATTAATTCCTGAAGGTCTGGTAAAATCTCCGGTTGATAAATTTAATTTTTTATCGGCAAAACATTTTTTCATAAACAATCCCCAAATTGGTAGTGCCATGCTTGCTCCTTGCCCTAGGTCTGTACTTCTAAAGTGAGCACTTCTGTCTTCGCAACCTACCCAAACTCCTGCAACTAAATCTGGAGTAATTCCCATAAACCAACCATCAGAATTGTTCTGTGTTGTACCTGTTTTTCCAGCAATAGGGGTTCTTAAATCGTATCTAAATCTTAGCCTTGCACCTGTTCCATAATCCACCACTCCTTTCATTAAACTTAGAGTTAAATATGCTGTTTGCGGACTAATTGCCTCTACTCTTCGTGGCATAAATTCTTCCAAAACAATCCCATTTTTATCTTCAATTCTAGTAATAAAAGTAGGTTCTACCCACACACCCTCATTGGCAAAAGTGGCATTGGCGCCTACCATTTCGTATACAGATAAATCGGCAGATCCTAAGCACAAAGATGGCACTGCGTCAAGGTGGTCCGTTATTCCTAATTTACGTGCCAGATCCACTACTGCTTGTGGGCCAAATTGTTTCATGATATATGCAGTAACTGTATTTACAGAAAGTGCCAGACCTCTTTTTAACGTCATCATTCCTCCATATTTTCCATCAGAGTTTCTGGGGCTCCAAGTTCCTCCTTCGGGCAAATCAAATGTTATTGGAATATTTGGAACTTGATAGCAAGGGCTCCACTCTTCTTGCATAGCCAAAGTATATACAAATGGTTTAAAAGTAGAACCTACTTGTCGTTTTCCGGTTTTTACGTGGTCGTATTTAAAGTGTTTGTAATTAATACCGCCCACCCATGCTTGCACATACCCTGTGTGTGGGTCAACTGCCATAAAACCTGTTTGTAAAAAGTGTTTGTAGTACCTCATAGAATCCCAAGGAGTCATTACAGTATCAAATTCTCCTGTCCATCTAAAAACTGTCATCTCCGTTGGTTTTTTAAATGCAGCAGCAATCTCAGAATCAGATTTGCCATTTTCTTTCATCACCCTATACCTCTCGCTTCGTTTCATTGAAGTTTTTAAAAGGTTTTCTGTTTCTTCATCGGTTAATCTATAAAAAGGTGCGTTTTTCTTGCCTTTCCAATGTTCAAAAAACTTTTTTTGCAATTCATTACCTAACCACTCTTGCACTGCTTCTTCGGCATATTTTTGCATAGAATAATTTACGGTGGTGTAAATTTTTAATCCGTCCTTGTACAAATCGTAAGATTTTCCATCGGGCTTCTTATGATTTTTGCACCATTTTTTCATGTAATCTCTCAAATACTCTCTAAAATACGCAGCTGTACCCTCGTTATGTCCTTGTGGTGAAAATCTTAAAGACAAAGGCAAAACTTTTAATGAATCGTATTGTTTTTCAGTAATAAAATTGTACTTCTCCATTTGTTTCAGCACAACATTACGTCTTTCTAGAGCTCTTTTGGGATGACGAATTGGATTAAACAATGAAGGATTTTTAGCCATGCCTACCAGCATTGCGGCTTGTTGTAATTTTAGAGAATCTGGAGAAGAGTTAAAATAAATAGATGCAGCACTTTTTATTCCAACAGCATTATTTATGAAATCAAATTTGTTGAGGTACATGGCTATGATTTCATCCTTGGTGTAGTTTTTTTCTAATCTTATTGCGATGATCCACTCTTTAAATTTTCTAAAAATTAAGCCAAATTTCCCTAAATTTTCTCTCGGAAATAGCATTTTCGCTAATTGTTGCGAAAGTGTACTTCCACCACCTGAAGTTTCTGAACTGCCTTTTAGCACTCCATAAATCGACCTAAAAAGAGCTTTAATATCTACACCGCTATGTTTGTAAAACCTTGCATCTTCTGTTGCTACCAATGCATTTACAAGGTTTGGATTTAGCTGATTAAATTGTACATCTGTTCTGTTCTCTGTGTAAAATTTCCCTAAAACTTTATTGTTGCTGGCAAGAATTTCTGTTGCCAAATTAGATTTAGGATTTTCTAACTCATCTAAAGAAGGAAACTCTGAAAAATAAAATGAACCTAGTATTGCCAAGCCTACAATTATTCCCGGAGCAAATATCAATATCCAAAGTCTACGGAGATATTTATTTTGAATTTCTTTTTTACCCATAAATTTTATTGTGTCAAAAATAAGAATAAAACCTTCTTATAATATAGTTTAAACCATTTTAATGTTTTGGGAATTATTACTTTTGTTTTATTGGTTCCTTTATCAACAACTATTTTAAAGCCTTGGAAGAACTATTACTTATTGATAATTACGATTCGTTTACCTATAATCTAGTTCATTTAATTGAAGGATGTGCCGATGTAAATGTTACGGTTGTTAAAAATGACAATCCAGCTATTTTTTCTATTGTAAATGATTTTAATAAAATAGTAATTTCTCCTGGGCCTGGATTACCAAAAGAAGCAGGTAATTTAATGGAGGTATTAAAACAAATTATTTCTACAAAAAAAGTACTGGGTGTTTGTTTGGGCCATCAGGCTATAGCAGAATTTGCAGGTGCACAACTATACAATTTACCTCAAGTTTATCATGGAGTTTCCCATAAAATTGTTGTAAATGAAAACAACACTATTTTTAAAAATTTGCCACTGCAATTTTCTGTGGCTCGCTACCATTCTTGGAGTGTAGATAAAAATTCTAAGCTCTCCAATTTAGAGATATTAGCAAGCGATGAGCAATCTGAAATAATGGCATTAAAGTATAAGGATTTGCCTGTTTTTGGAATCCAGTTTCATCCCGAATCTGTATTGTGTGAATTTGGAAAAGAGTTAATAATAAATTGGTTGGAAATTTAATTTTAATAAGGCAAAAACTTTATTTTATATCTATTAATTCTCTTTATCTTTAAACACTTAAGATTAAAACTATGAATGAAATTCAAACAGATATATTAGATAGACTAAATTCAAAATACAAAGCAATTGATCAAAATACAACAGTACATTTAGAAGGTTTATTATGGTCAAATCCTATTACTTATTGGGATTACATTCTGCCTGATGCATTACTAAGTTTGCAAATACAAAGAACAACACAGCCAGATGAAATGGTGTTTATTATGTATCATCAAATAAATGAATTGTTGTTTAAAATGATTTTGTGGGAAATAAATCAAGTAGGCGATTCAAAAGAAATTTTAGCACCTTTTTTTACCGAGAAATTAAGGCGGGTAAGCCGTTATTTTGACATGCTGGCTTCATCTTTTGATATTATGGGCAACGGCATGGAAAAGGAACAATACATGAAATTTAGAAATACTCTAACGCCTGCAAGTGGCTTTCAAAGTTTACAATATAGACTAATAGAGTTTGCTTCTACTGAACTAATAAATTTAATAGATTTTAGATTTAGAAAATCAATCGATAGAGACACTCCTTTTGAACATGCTTTAGAACATTTGTATTGGCAAGCAGCCGGAAAGGATCATTCAACAGGAAAAAAAAATACCCTGCTTACTAATTTTGAAAAAAAATACAAGCAAGAAATTTTACTAAAGATGGAGCACTATAATACAAGAAATCTTTGGACTAAATTTAAAGAACTACCTCTAGAAGTTAAAAATGACCAAAACTTAATTAACGCAATGAGGCATTACGATTACACAGTTAATGTTACTTGGGTTATGGCACACTATAATGCCGCAGGAAAATACCTTGGCAATGCAGAGGCAACAGGAGGAAGCGATTGGAGAAAATACATGCACCCTAAATATCAACGTCGTATATTTTTCCCTGAACTTTGGTCAACAGAAGAATTGGAAAATTGGGGACACGATGTATAACTTTATTCACATGATAATAATGAGTTAATTAGAAAAATGAAAAAAAAGCTAATCATTATAATTGGTTCATTGTTTTTGATTCTACAACTGTTTCCAATTTCAAAAAATCAAAGTAAAGAATATTCTAAGGATATTTCTACCATAGAAAAAATTACTCCCGATGTAAAAAATATTTTACAATCTTCTTGTTATGATTGCCACAGCAATAATTCTAATTATCCAATATATGCATCCATACAACCCATAGCATGGTGGCTGCAACATCATATTGATGAAGGGAAAGAAGAATTAAATTTTTCGGAATTTGCTGGTTATTCTCCAAGAAGAAGATTTCATAAGTTAGAAGAAATTAAAGAACAAATAGTAGAAAAAGAAATGCCTTTGTATTCATATACAATTGTGCACACACAAGCTAAGTTGAGCGAACAACAAAAATCTATTTTAATAAATTGGGTTAACTCAACAATGGCAAAGATGAAAGCCGATTATCATCCGGATAGCTTAAAGATGAAAAGGAAGAAGTAGTTTTTTTGTTTTTGACTTAACTTAAAAATTGCATTTATAATGTTCAATATTTTGTGACATATTAAAAATAGTTTTGGCTTTGCTTTAGCTATTAAAATATGTTTATAATAAATTATCACATATCACGCTTACCAGCTTGTATTTAGATATAATTTGTAATAGTGGTTTGTATAGAAGCATTTATTTTTATATTTGATAGACTTTATTAATTGTGTGTAACAACCTAGTATAATTCCAAAAGGATTACAGTTGTTTGTTTAATTAAATTGTTTTTAGACCAATTCTTTCATTAAGAAATGAAAATGCCAATTCAATAAAATATGGAATTTATAGATTATTATAAGATTTTAGAAATTACAAAGTCAGCTTCGCAAGAAGATATTAAAAAGGCTTATAGAAAATTGGCTAGAAAATATCATCCCGACTTAAATCCAAACAATGCTGAAGCTGAAAAAAAATTTAAAGAGATAAATGAAGCCAATGAAGTTTTAAGTCATATTGAAAATAGAAAAAAATACGATCAATATGGAAAAGACTGGAAGCACGCCGATGCTTTTGAGTCAGAAAAAAATAGACAAAATAATTCGCAAGCCTACGCAAATAGAGCTAATGTAGAAGGTGAGTATTCAGGAGATTTTTCTGATTTCTTTGAGTCTATGTTTGGTGGGAGCGGAAGACAAAATTCTCGAACAAAATTTAGAGGTCAAGACATAAATGCATCCTTGCAACTTAATTTAATTGATGTATTCACAACACAAAAGCAAACAATTACAGTAAACGGTAAAAATATACGTCTTACAATTCCTGCTGGTATAGAAAACGGACAAGTAATTAAAATTGCAGGACATGGAGCTCCCGGCGCTAATGGCGGACCTAGCGGTGATTTATACATTACTTTTTCTATTACTAACAATACAAAATTTAAGCGAGAAAGTAGTAATTTATATACCGAAGTAGAATTAGATCTTTACACTTCATTATTGGGTGGAGAAATTTTAGCTGATACTTTTGATAGCAAAGTAAAACTAAAAGTTGCACCAGAAACACAATCTGGCACAACTGTAAAATTAAAAGGGAAGGGATTTCCCGTTTATAAAAAGGAGAATGAGTTTGGCGATTTATTTATTAAATATCAGGTAAAACTCCCGTCTAATTTAACAGAAGAAGAAAAAGAACTTTTTACTAAATTAAAAAAAATTAGAAACAATGAAAACAAATAATTTAGTTCACATTAAACAAGTATGTACCCATTGCAAAGTAGACTTATCTTTTATTCAATCGCTAAGCGAACTTGGCCATATAGAGTTGATTGAAGAAAGCAACGATTATTACATATACGAAGAGAATCTAAAGCCATTAGAAAGTTTAATAAATTTTCATACCGAACTTCAAATAAATTTAGAAGGTATTGATGCAATTGCCCATCTGTTAAAAAAAATAGAACACCTTCAAGGAGAATTATTAATTGCTAAAAATAAATTGACTGTAAATACTGGTGTATAATTTATTTTATAAAGTTCTTTATCATAAAAATAACAATAGATTTGTAGCGTAAGAATATTTTATACAAGTTACACTACTTAAGAAATGTATTTTTATCGGCAATGGCGTTTGTTAGTAATAACGAATAGATTCACTTAAAAAATAGTTACTCCCCGGCGAAGGATTTAAAAATTAATGGCGTCTTATGATACAGTACACTCAAACAAAAATAATATGAAAGGAAAAATTCTATTTGCTTCGCTTCTAATTGGAGGCTTTTTTTGCAAAGCTCAAATTAACCCTGCAATAAGTTCTTTTTTGCAGAACAATTCAATTACAGGCACATATTACGTTTCTGGTAATTCTATTGCTCAATCTAATGGTATTTTGGTAAATTGCCAATCTGTTCAATATTCAGCGGCTAATGTTTATGTAACAACAACTGGTGTTCCGGCATATCCAACCGGTCCATTTTTAGACGGTAACCCTTCTAATGCAACAAATCAAAATGCTATTTATAAATTCCCTTTAAATCCTGTCCAAAATACTGGCACTCCAACAGCAACTACAGGTGGAAACATTGGTGTTTTTATAAATGGTGTTGCCTTATTTGATTACAGAGACGGTGTAGCTTGGAATGCAACAACCAATGCTTTGTGCGGTGGACCAGGAAATCCTCCATGTCCAGGCGGACCTATGGCTACGCAAAATTGGAACAGAGATGCAATACCTGCAGAAAGACCAGGCTTTGATTGTTCAAAAGCACATCCTGCAATGGGTAATTATCATCATCACCAAAATCCATCTGCATTTAAGTTGGATTTGAATGTAATTTCAACTATTTGTAATTTATACGATGCAGATGGGTTGTATGCCATAGACAGCACTCAGCATTCACCATTAATTGGTTTTGCTTACGATGGTTTTCCAATATATGGTGCATACGGATTCATGAACGTGGATGGCACGGGTGGAATTGTTAGAATGAAATCTAGTTATTCTTTAAGTACCAACACTACAAGGCTTAATGGACCCAGTATAAATCAAGTAGTAGGCACGCAAACATTTTTTAATGGCTATTTTAGAGAAGATTACATATACAATCCCACATCGGCAAGCACTCCCGATTATTTAGATCAACATAACGGAAGATTTTGTGTTACTCCGGAATATCCAAACGGGATATATTGTTATTTTGCTACTGTTGATGCCAATTGGAATTCTGCGTATCCCTATGTTGTTGGACCAACATTCTACGGTGTATATGCAAACAGAAAAGTTACATCTATCACCGAAGCTACAACACCATACACGTCTACTGTAAGCACAAACAAATTAAACTCAAATAATTTAAGCGTAAAGGTTTTCCCTAATCCTTCTAATGATTTTATTGCTGTTCAAATACTAGGTTTAAACAAAGAAAATGTGGCTGTTGAATTGTATGACACTGCCGGAAAATTAGTTCAAAAATCGAACATTACTGCAGGCGCTACAAATACTTATATTGATACAAGAACTTTATACTCTGGAAACTACTTGGTAAAAATTTCTGGAGCAAGTTCAGTAGCTACTCAGCAAGTAATTATTACCAAATAGTATGGCAAAATAATAAACGATTCTGAAGAAAACTTCTTATTTATTAAAGAAGTTTTCTGCTTTGTGGTTCTTTGTGCCTTCTTTGAGAATTTTGTGATTGAGCCCCAACTATCCATCCAAGGTAGTGGATTAAGTATCCCTCACCAAGCCAATTCCTTCTCCTACTCTGTGAAACTTTGTGCCTTCTTTGTGAATTTTGTGATACAGCTCCAACTATATCCATCCAAGGCAGTGGATTAATTATCCGTCAACAACCCAATGCCTTCTCTTACTTTGTGTAACTTTGAGCCTTCTTTGTGAATTTTGTGATACAGCTCCAACTATCCATCCAAGGCAGTGGATTAAGTATCCGTAACCAACCTAATGCCTTCTCCTACTTTGTGAAACTTTGTGCCTTCTTTGTGAGCTCCGCCGCGGCGGAGTGTTATAGCTTCAGTCATCAAGTATTAATTCTCCAAGGAGGAATGGTAAAAAACAGTCATCTAATTTTAAAACTAAACCTTTAATTAATCTTACTTACATATTCCATAAAATGAAAAATAAAAGCTATAAAAACACTAGATAAAAAGTCCTTATTTAAATCAAAAAGAATTGGTGTTATAAATCAGAAAAAACTTACTCTTCTACAAACTCACCTTCCCATTTGGCAACCACAACAGAAGCTAAGCAATTACCCACCACGTTCACCGCTGTTCTTGCCATGTCCATTAAGGCATCAATACCTAAAATTGCAAACACTGGTTCGGCAGGCAAATTAAACGAAGCCACAGTTCCTAATAATATTACCAGCGAAGCCCTTGGAACACCTGCCACCCCTTTGCTCGTGAGCATCAGCGTAAACACCATTATTAATTGTTGGCTTATACTTAACTCTACACCCGCAGCTTGCGCCACAAAAACAGAAGCCAAGGAGAGATACAAAGTAGTTCCGTCTAAATTAAAACTGTATCCAGTAGGCATAACAAAAGCAACAATTTTTCGTGGAACACCAATTTTTTCCATTGCCTCCATTGCCGATGGCAAGGCCGCTTCGGAGCTTGTTGTAGCAAACGCAATGGTAACAGGTTTAGAAATGGCAGCGATAAATTTTTTAAACGGAAGCTTTATTATTAGTCCAATTGGAACTAAAATTAAAACTACAAAAGCAATAAGTGCCCCGTACAAAGTAAGTAATAGTTTTAGCAAGTTCAACAGTATTCCAAGCCCCATACTTCCCACGGTATAGGCAGTGGCGGCACCCACACCAATAGGTGCCAAATACATAATAATGTTTGTAAATTTAAACATGGTTTCGCTTAAACTTTCGGCAAAATCCAACATAGGTTTTCTTTTCTTTTCTTCAATCATCGCCAAGGCAATTCCAAAAAGAATACTAAAAAAAACTACTTGCAAAATTTGTCCTTCTGCTACAGACTTTGCTATGTTTTCGGGGAAGATGTGTAAAAAAATATCACTGCCAGTTTGTTTTGCAGCAGGTAAAATATCTACACTTCCTTTTACGTTTAAAACAATTCCTTCTCCTGCTTTGGTGAGGTTTATGGCAGCCAATCCTACAAATAATGCAAGAGTGGTTACAATCTCAAAATACACCAAAGATTTCCATCCCATTCTTCCTACTTGTTTAATATTGGAATGGCCTGCAATACCAACCACTAAGGTTCCAAATAGGAGAGGAGCAACAATAGTTTTTATCAGTTTTAAAAATGCAGTGCTTAGGACTTTTAGTCCAATGGCAAACTCAGGAAAGTTGTAGCCAATTTCTCCTCCCACAAACATGAAAAAGAATATCCAGTGTGTGAGCGATTTTTTTTTGTAGGCACTAAAACCTATAACGACATAAACGAGAATTCTTAATGCAAGAAATAAAACTTCGTTCATCCCTTAAATTTAATTTTTTTGTATTCGATGTTTGCTTACGCTTCCATTTTTATGCATTGCATTTAAAATATAAGTGCCAGAATTTATGGAACTCAAATCAAGTTTTTCTAAAGACGAATGTTGTTCACTAAACACTAATTTTCCTGTTAAATCAAAAAGTTCAACAGCTACAATTTTTTCTCCCAAACTTTTTAAATACAAAATAGAATTACTTGGATTAGGAAAAACCAAGGTTTCTTTTTCTTTATTAGTATTAATTGCTGTAGTGATTTGCGGATTGCCCCAAAAAGTAACAGAACCTGTATTTGTTGAGTTTGGAATAGCCAAGGTATCTGTTAGTAAATTATAAAATATATCGGCCGGACTTGTTAAACCCGTTACCACAGTTTGCGGCGATGTAAAAGTATTACTGTATTTTACAATTGAATTTGCTCCCCAGTTAGAAACATAGTAATTTCCTTGATTATCTCTAGCAATACCATCTATGTTGCTTAATGTAGAAGTTAACAATATTGTTTGAGTAAAATCTGCTAATGAAACTGCTTTTATTCGAGCTGAGCTTCCCCAGCAAACATAAATTAAACGATTGTTCTCTGGGTCAAACATAATGCCATTTGGAGTATTTGTTGTGTTTGCCACAATTGTTGTTACTGTATTGCTTTGGTCTATTTTGTAGATTTTTTTTGCAGAAAAATCTGTTACATAAACATTTTCATTGTTATCGTGTGTGATACCGTTTAAAAAACTTGCACCTGTAACAGGAATACTAATAATTTGAGCGCCAGTAGCTGGATTAAAAACTTTTACAGTAGTTCCACAACATGCATACAATTTTCCGGCGGCAAACTCAATTCCATAAGGTGCAGGAGAGATTGCATTTGTAGTTAAGCTACTTAATGTGCCATTGGGCTCTCTTACTTGAATTCGACCACTGTTGATGTTGGCAATAAAATACCTCCCGCTGGCAGTATCGTAATCTACACTTTCGGGGTTGCTGTATGTTTGTGCAAAAGTGCTAACTGTTATTAGGTTGGCGATTAATACAAGAATAATTTTTTTCATAGATTTATTTTTCAGCATAATATTTAAAGAAATAAGGAATTGTTTCAATTCCTTTTAAGTAATTAAAAACACCGTAGTGTTCGTTGGGCGAGTGCAAAGCATCACTGTCTAATCCAAAGCCCATTAACACAGATTTTAAACCAAGTTCCTTTTCAAACAATGCAACTATAGGAATACTTCCACCGCCTCTGGTGGGAATAGGTTTTTTGCCAAAAGTTTTTTCCATGGCTTTGGCTGCAGCCAAATATTCTTTAGATGTTGTATTTGTAATATAAGGCTCGCCTCCGTGGTGAGGTTTAACAGTAACTTTTACTGATGGAGGTGCAATTTTTTTGAAATGATTTTCAAACAACTCAGTAATTTTATCTGAGTTTTGATTAGGCACTAATCGCATAGAAATTTTTGCATTGGCTTTTGATGGCAATACAGTTTTTGCTCCTTCGCCAATGTACCCACCCCAAATTCCATTTACTTCTAAAGTTGGTCTAATTCCGGTTCTTTCAATAGTACTAAATCCTGTTTCTCCTCTTACTTCGGCAATACCTAAATCATCAGAAAAAGCTTTTAAGTCAAAAGGTGTTAATGCCATTTCTTCTCTTTCTTCTTTTGATAATTCTAGCACATCGTCGTAAAATCCAGGAATGGTAATGTGGTTATTTTCATCTTTTAGGGATGCAATCATTTCACACAAAACCTGAGCAGGATTTGCAACAGCGCCACCATAAACACCTGAATGTAAATCTCTGTTTGGGCCTACTACCTCCACTTCTACATAACTCAACCCTCTTAGACCTACATCAATAGAAGGCAAATCGTTTCCTAAAATTGATGTATCAGAAATTAAAATTACATCGGCCTTTAGTTTTTCTTTGTTTTGTTTTACAAATGTTCCCAAATTGCTGGAGCCAACTTCTTCTTCTCCTTCAATCATAAATTTAACATTGCAAGGCAATACGTTATTTTTTAGCATTACTTCCAAAGCTTTAACATGCATGTACATTTGGCCTTTATCGTCGCAACTTCCTCTGGCAAAAATTGCCCCATCGGGATGAATTTCTGTTTTTTTAATTACCGGTTCAAAAGGACCAGAATTCCATAATTCCAGTGGATCTGCTGGCTGAACGTCATAATGTCCATAAACCAAAATTGTAGGTAAATTTTTATCAATTAATTTTTCGCCATATACGATAGGGTAGCCTGCAGTTGGCATCAATTCTACGTTTTCGGCACCTGCTTCAGTAAGTTTTTCTTTTACTTTTTCGGCGGTTTTAATTACGTCGTTTTTATACTTTGGGTCGGCACTTACCGAAGGAATTCTTAAAAGCTCGAATAGCTCGTCTAAAAATCGTTGTTTGTTTTCTTGAATGTATGAATTGATAGATTCCATTTTTAAATTATTTTTTTGTTGAGACAAAGAAAAACAAAAAAAGAATAAAATGAAGAACTAAATTTTTATTGGAAAAACACCTTTGTAATTTCACATTTATTATTCTTTGATAATTGTTTGATGCAAGGCACTTATAGTAGTGTAACAAATTGATAAAAAGAAAATAACATCAATTATTTCTGTGAATTCTTGGTCATAACTACAAAAAAGTTAATTTTGTGTTTCTAAAAACAAATTGTATGGAAAGGCAAAATGAAAACTTGGGCGCAAATGAAGAAAATGAAACTTCGTTGCCAAGTGATGAATTATCAAATGTGGAAAAAATTGTAGATGATACCATCGATAATTCTTCTGTAGAATTTACAACTACTTTGGAAGATGAAATACCAACAGATACTATTGAATCGCCAATAAATTCAGTAGAAGAAACAGTGGCTGTGCAAGAAAATAATTTTAGAACTGATGAAGATACTGTTCAGGATATTGTTGAATCTATAGAAGCTGAAGATGTTTTGGTAGAAGCATCATTGCCAATGGAATCAATAATAGATTTAGATAGTATTCCCGAACTCCCAGAAATAGAAGAACACCTAGAAGAAAAATCTGAAGATGTTTCCGAAGAAGTATCTTTTGAACATCTAAAAAGACCTGAATTAGTTCATAAGCTTGAAGAAATTTCCAGAGGAGAAGATTTAATTTCCATTAAAAAAGAAATTAAGGCATTGAGGGATGCTTTTGTTGCTATTTCTAAAGATGAATTTAATGCACTTAGAGATGCATTTAATTTAAAAAGAGCAGAACAAGCAGAAGTTGAAACGGATACTGAGCCAGAACCATTTGTTGCTCCGGAAGATCCATTAAGAGAACGTTACAGAAATGTTGTTGAAAAAATAAATGCAAAAATTCAGCAGCAAATAAAAGACAAAGAAAAGCAGCTCATAAAAAACTTGAATGAAAAGAGAGAAATTATTGATGCCATAAAAAACATAGTAGATAATCCTGCATTTAATTTTAAAGAGTTAGAAAAAATTCACGAGCTTCAAACTAAATGGAGAAACATAGGTTTTGTTCCTACCGGCGATTCCAACAATATTTGGGAATCGTATAAGTTTCATACTGGAAGGTTTTACGACAGATTAGCACGAGACAAAGAATTAAAGGAACTAGACCACAGAAAAAATTTGCACGAGAAAAAGTTGCTGTGTGAAAAAGCGGAAGAACTTATTGTTGAACCGTCGTTAAAAATAGCAATTGATAAAGTTAAGGCACTACAAAAACACTGGAAAGAAGTAGGTGGAGTTTCTAGAGAAGACAATGAACTTATTTGGGAACGCTTTAATTCAGCCGTTGATAAAGTATATACTAGGCAACGAGAATATGTTGATAAATTAAGGGAACAACAAAAAGCAAACTTTGATCAAAAATCAGAGTTGTTAGCCTTGATGACAGACTTAGCCTCTAAAACTGCAACTAACCACAAAGAGTGGCAAGAGCTTACCGAAAAGTCTGATGCAATTATGAATACTTGGAAACAAGTTGGGTTTGCAAGCAAGGAACAAAACGAAACTATTTGGAAAAACTTTAAAGAACAACGTGATATTTTTTACAAAGCCAAAGAAGAATTTTACGACGGTTTAAGACAAATGTTAACCCACAATCTTAAGCTAAAGCAAGACATGATTGAGCAAGTAGAAGCACTTGCAAACAGCACAGATTGGAGAAATACAACCAATACAATAAAGAATATTCAGGAGCAATGGAAAACAGTTGGTGCGGTCTCCAAAAAACACTCCGAAAAAGTTTGGGCTCGTTTTAGAAAAGCGTGTGATACATTTTTTGAGAATAAAAAACTAAATTTTGCTGACGAAGAAATTCAACAACAAAAAAATCTTGAAGCCAAAAACGAGCTTATTACAAAAATTGAAAATTTTCAATTGTTAGAAAATAACAACGAAACTATTCAGGAACTAAAAAAATTCCAGTCGGAGTGGATGGGAATTGGTCACATACCTTTTAAAGTAAAAGAAGATGTGAATAGCCGATACAAAAAAGCAATAGACAAACAATTTGAGTTGGTAAGAGCAAAAGTTGGAGACAATCACAAAAGCTTGTTTCAGATGAAATACCAAGAATTAGGAAATTCGCCTAAAGGAGCAGATAAAATTAAAGAAGAGAAACAAAAATTGAGAGACAGAATTACTAAAATTAACATAGAGATTGCTCAGTTTGAAAACAACATTGGTTTTTTTGCAAAATCTTCGGGTGCCGACGCCATCCTCAAAGACGTTAGAGCAAAAATAGAAAATTCAAAAAGAGAGATTGAAAGAATTAAGGAGCAATTAAAAATGTTGGATGAAATTGGAAAACCTGCTGCTTTACCAAAAGAAGATTCACTAGTGCAATCTGCTGAAACAGGCAACCAAGAATAAAAAAGTTTATATTTAAAAATTGAGGGCAGGATTTTTTTCTGCCCTTTTTTATTTTTTAGATCTTCTTTCTTTTTCTTTAATAATTAAACCTAATTCTCTTCCTGTTTGACCTTCAACAGAAGTGTTTTCTTGAGCACGCCTTATAAGGTAGGGAAGTACATCTTGCACAGGGCCATAAGGTAAATACTTAGCAACATTGTATCCTTCCTTTGCCAAATTAAAGCTGATGTGTTCACTCATTCCAAACAATTGAGAAAAGTAAATTCTTTTGTCGTTTTTAGAAATGGATTTCTTTTCCATTAATTCTACCAGAGCCAAAGAACTTTTTTCGTTATGAGTGCCTGCACAAATTGATACGGTGTTTATGTTCTCTAAACAATGGTTCAAAGCATTGTCGTACATAGCGTCTGTTGCTTCTTTTGAAGGATTTATTGGAGATGGATAATTTAATTTTTGTGCCCTATCTCTTTCTTTTTCCATGTAAGCGCCTCTCACTAATTTTGCTCCTAAAAAGTATTTTTTTTTATTCGCTTCTTCTATCGAAGAAATTAAATAATCTAATCTATCTTTTCTATACAATTGAAACGTATTATAAACGATAGCACTTTTTAAATTATATTTCTCCATCATTGTTTCTGCTAGCTCGTCTATTGCTGGCTGAATCCAACTCTCTTCTGCATCAATAAATATGGGAACTGAATTTTCAAAAGCACTTTTACAAATACTATCTACACGTTCCCAAATTTTATTTTTTTCTATTTTTTCGTTTTCCGATAATTCTTTATTTGCACTAATTTGTTCCAACAATGCAAACCTGGATAAGCCGGTAACTTTAAAAACGCAAAAGGGAATGTTTGCACTTTGAGTTGCTTTTTTTAAGGTATTTAAAGTTTCGTTTTTTGTTTTTTCAAATTCACTTTCATTTTCTTTTCCTTCTACAGAATAATCTAGTATTGCGCCAATTCCAAAATCAGAAAGTTTATTAATTGTTTCGGTACACTCTTCTATGTTTTCGCCTCCACAAAATTGTTTAAAGATGGTTGCTTTTACAATGCCGTTTATTGGCAACCTAAAATTAAATGCAAATTCAGTAAGTATACTTCCTATATTAACGATGCTAGGTCTTTTTATTACATTAAATAAAAAATAAGATTTATTTAAATCCCTATTTGATTTGCTTTTAAAAGCAATTTCTGTATTGTCAAATGAAATCATTTATATGGTAAATTAATAGTTTTTACAGAAAGAAATTATTAATTCTTTGAGTATAGCTTTGTTTGTTTTTTCAAAGGAGTGTCCTCCATTTAAAACTTCCGAATAATGCGAAATGGGCAAAAATGATTTTGCTGCAGTAGATTCTGCTCTGCTAACCATGTTGTCAAATTCTCCTCTTAGCACTAAAACAGGAGTTTTTATTTCTTTTAAAGTGGATTCATTAAGTGGAGCATTTTCTCCTAGGTGGTGAATTAAATCGCTAGTTTTTTCTAACACGTTTTTCCAGTTATTGGGTTTGTGTCTTTCAATTAATGTATTTGCATATGCCGGAAAATTCTTTTCAATTAATTCGGGATTCAACATAACTTTTTCTGAAATTGCCACTTGCGGATTCCAATCGAATTTTGTGCCCAAGGTAATTATTCCTTTAAACATGTTTTTAAATGTATGTTCTGCCAATAATGCTGCATAACCGCCCATACTGTAACCAAATGCAAAGGGTTTTGTTTTTCTTTTTTTGCAAATTTCATAAATCTCATTTGCAAATTGATAAATATCAAATTCTTGCTCAAAGTTCTTGCCGCCATGTCCGCTAAAATCAAATGGAATGCAGTTAAAGTCTTCTCTTAATTCATACGCAAAAGATTCTAATTGCCTTGATGATCCTAATGCTCCATGAAATAAAAGCAAACTTGATTTCATTCTTTACTTTGTTATATTGGCAGTAATAATTGCTTCTGCTTTTTTGTGAAATCCTTTTTCTTTTTTATCTAGTACAGAAAAAAACTTTGCTTCAAAGGCCTTTATTTCTGATTTAGATTTTATGCATGCAGCTTTTCCTTTTTCGGTAATTAAGATGCTGTTACTTCTTAAATCTTCTTTATTATCTACTCTTTTTGCAAATTTTTTTTCTTGAAGTGAAGAAATGATTTTTGAAGTCATCATTTTGTCTGTACCTGCAAATTCGCAAATTTTACTTTGAGCAATATTTTTTGTGCTTGCCGATAAATTGAAGATAGCATCTAAAACTGCATATTGGGCATGAGTTAAGTTATGTTTTTGTAGTAAACTATTTACATTTCTTTGCCACAAATTGCTTAGTTGCCAAATCAAAAATCCGAGACTTTCGTTTTTATTTTTAATTTCAGAATGTTTTGCCATAAAAAAGTTTGATTTTATTTGTAACCAAACTTACTATTTTTTTTTTAATTTAAAAATTTCTGAAAATTCAAGTAAAAAAAAACTGCCATTTGGCAGTTTTTTCTAAGATTATATTCCTAATTTTTTCTTTATCCCTTCTGTTGTTTGAGAACTAGGACGCTCCAGTGGATGGCCTAATGCTCTGTCCCAAATTAGAGACGCCATTACTCCTAAAGCTCTTGAAACACCAAAAAGAACAGTATAAAAATCATATTCTTTCATACCATAATGCATAAGCAATGCTCCTGAGTGAGCGTCAACATTTGGCCAAGGATTTTTAATTTTTCCTAAAGATTCTAAAATTGGTGGCACTACTTCGTAAACCAATTGAACGGTTTCGCAAAAATCATCGTGTTTGATGTATGTCTTGTAAAATTCTTGTTGTGCAGTAAACCTTGGGTCTGTTTTTCTTAAAACTGCATGTCCATATCCAGGAACAACCTTGCCCTGTTCAAGTGTTCGTTTTACATATTCGGCAATTTGATCTTTAGTAGGCAAAGTAGTATTTAACTCTTTTAGCATTTCCGATAACCAAGCCACTACCTCCTGATTGGCTAATCCATGAAGAGGACCAGCAAGTCCATTCATACCAGCAGAAAAAGCCAAATACGGATCGCTCAATGCAGAGCCAACTAAATGGGTAGCATGTGCAGATACGTTTCCACCTTCGTGGTCGGCATGTATTGTTAGATACAATCTCATTAAACGTTTCATATCAAATTCTTCGTAACCTAACATGTGAGCAAAATTTGCTGCCCAATCTAATTGTGGATTAGGTTCAATATGATTATCGTTGTGATAGGTTCTTCTGTAGATATAGGCTGCAACTCTTGGAAGTCTGGCAATTAAATTCATTGCATCTTCGTAGCAATAATCCCAATAATCTTTTTTTGAAATTCCTTTTTTGTAGGCTGCAGCAAACAACGATTCTGTTTGCATTGCCAAAACAGCAATACTAAACTGAGTCATTGGATGTGTTCCTTTTGGAAGTTTGTCTATCACATCAAAAACATGACGGGGAACAACACATCTTCTGGCCCAATTGTTAGAAACATTATGAACTTCATCATAGCTGGGTAATTCTCCAACTAGCATCAAATAAAAAACACCTTCGGGCAATGGCTCTGTTCCTCCGGGAGCTTTTGGTAATTTTTCTCTAAGTTCTGGTATGGTGTATCCTCTAAAACGAATGCCTTCTTGGGCATCTAGTTTTGAAGTTTCGGTAATCATGCCAATCATCCCTTTCATTCCCTGATAAACATCGGCAACAGTATATTCTCCCAACTTTTTGTCGCCGTGTTCTTTTATTATTGCCTTAACTTCTTTTGCCAATGGCGTGGCTTTTTCTTTGAATTTTTCTTTTAGAGTATCCATTTCGAACTATTTTTTATTTGATATTTATATACAATTATATGAACTTAAAATTTTTACCTAAGAATCTTGCGTTCTCTCCTAATTCTTCCTCAATTCTTATGAGTTGGTTGTATTTACTAATCCTGTCTGAGCGAGATGCTGATCCTGTTTTTATTTGACCCGTGTTTAGGGCCACTGCCAAATCTGCAATGGTATTGTCTTCTGTTTCTCCACTTCTGTGGCTCATAACGGCAGTATAAGCAGCGTTATTTGCCATTTGCACAGCGTCAATTGTTTCGCTTAAACTACCTATTTGATTTACTTTAACTAAAATTGAGTTTGCAATTTTTTCGTCAATGCCTCTTTTTAGTCTTTTTACATTGGTAACAAATAAATCATCGCCCACCAATTGAATTTTATTTCCTAATTTTTCTGAAACCATTTTCCATCCTTCCCAATCATCTTCTGCAAATCCGTCTTCAATAGAAACAATTGGATAGTTTTTACACCAATCTGCCCAATAGTCTACCAATTGGTGTGAAGTTAATTTTTCTCCACTTGATTTTTTAAAATGATACACTTTTTCTTTTGAATCATAAAATTCAGATGCGGCTGCATCCATTGCAATCCAAATATCAACTCCTGGCTTGTATCCTGCATCTTCTATTGATTTTAAAACAATTTCAATGGCCTCGGTATTACTTTTTATATTTGGAGCAAACCCACCTTCATCACCAACATTTGTGCTATATCCTTTACTTTTAAGTACTTTTTTTAAGGTATGAAAAACTTCAGTTCCCATCCTTAGCGCTTGAGAAAAACTTTCTGCACCCAATGGCATTACCATAAATTCTTGAAAGTCTATACTGTTATCGGCATGAGAACCACCGTTTAAAATATTCATCATTGGAACTGGCAATAAGTTGGCATTTGTTCCTCCAACGTATCTGTATAATGATAATCCAGCTTCGGCAGCGGCAGCTTTGGCAACAGCAAGAGAAACACCTAAAATAGCATTTGCCCCTAATTTTCCTTTATTATCTGTTCCATCTAAGCCAATAAGAGTAGAATCAATTTTGTTTTGCTCAAATATAGTTGAATGTATTAATGCCTCTTTAATAATTGTATTTACATTAGAAACTGCTTTTAGTACACCTTTTCCTAAATAAACTTCATTGTCGCCATCTCTTAGTTCAACAGCTTCATGGCTACCTGTGCTGGCTCCAGAAGGTACCGCAGCTCTTCCAATAAAACCATTGTTTGTAATAACGTCCACTTCAACAGTTGGATTTCCTCTCGAATCTAAAATTTGTCTAGCTTTTATGTCCTGAATAAAACTCATTGATTAGTATGTTGATTAATGTTTGCGAATTTAACAAAAAAACTTTCCAAAAAATCCTATGTCAGATATTAAAATAACTTAAACTTAATTTTAAACTACTTACTTCAAAATATTCAATCATTTAAGGATTTTCAATACTTTTAAAATCTTTTATTTTATTGTTTGAAAACAGAAAGTTTTACACCTGCATTAATTTTAATTCGTGGATTGCCAGGAGCCGGTAAAACAACTCTTGCAAATGTTTTAAGCGAAGAGGGGCTTTATCCTATTTTTTCTGTGGACGATTATTTTACAAATAGTGAAACGGGAGAGTATAAGTTTGTTTTTTCTGATAATCATTTGGCTTATTCAAGCTGCCTAGAGAAAGTTGAATTGGCAATGCAGAAAAGTGTAAAAAAAATATTTGTTCACAATACACTCACATTAGATTGGGAAATTGAACATTACTTTAAATTAAGTTCAAAACATCAGTATACTATTTTTGTTGTTACTTGCGAAAACTATCATTCAAAAAGAAATCTTCATTCTGTTTCGGATGAACAATTGATAAAAATGGCAAAAAAATATAAAGTAAAATTGATTTAAAATGAATATTAAATATAGAGTTTTCTGCCAGTACAATAGTTATAAAAACAACATGTTTTTAGTATGAGGTTATACAGTAGTGAAACCTTAAAATTATTTGAGTTTGATAAAATTCTGACCAGAATCGAGCAGTTGTGCAGAACAAAAGCATCAAAACAAAAAGTAAAATTTATAAAACCTTTTGAAGATCGAGAGATTACAATTAAACTCTTGAATCAGGTTAATGAATATAAAAACATACTAGATAACAAAGGCTATTTTCCTGATTTTTTGTTCGAAGACTTCGAATACGAATCTGGTTTATTGTCTCTTCCGGGTTCGGTATTGTTAGAAAAACAACTACTAAAAATTTTACATGCTTCAAATTTAGTAAACACACTTATTAAGTATTTTGAAACAAAAAAAGAGCAATTACCTTTTCTTATTCAAATTATAGAAAAAGTTTATTTTACAGAAGAGATTTCAATTGCTATTAATGAAATTATTGATGCAGAAGGAATAGTAAAAACCAATGCTTCAAAGGATCTGGCAAGCATAAGAAGAGAATTGTTTGCGAAGAAGAAGGAAGCCGAAAGGAAGTTTAGAGGCTTGGTAAATGAGTTAAAAAAACTAGGATGGATAAGAGAAAGTGAAGAAAGTTTTTACAATGGCAGAAGGGTAGTTTCAATTTTATCTGAGTACAAAAGAAGTTTAAAAGGAGTTGTACACGGTAGTAGTGAAACTGGAAAAACAACTTTTATTGAGCCACAGGAAACTGTAGAATTAAACAATCAAATTGCAGAGCTTGAAAACGATGAAAGGCAAGAAATATTTAAGCTTTTAAAAGTTCTTACCAATAAAATAAGACCATTTGCATTTTTGGTAAAAGAGTATTTTCTATTGCTTACAGATTTAGATGCAATTAGAGCAAAATCATATTTTGCAGTTGAATTAAAAGCAGTTCTTCCATTAATCTCTAGAGAGCCAATAATTAAATTAAAGAATGCTTTTCATCCAATTTTATTTCTACAAAATGCAAATCAAAAGAAAGATACAATTCCTCTAAGTATTCATTTAAGCACAGAAAATAGAATTGTTGTAATTTCTGGTCCAAATGCGGGAGGAAAATCCATAGCACTTAAAACAATTGGGCTTTTTCAGTTAATGCTATCCTCGGGTATCTTGGTGCCTTGCCATCCAAGTTCTGAAATGAGTTTTTTTAATCACTTTTTAGTTGACATTGGCGATAG
The DNA here is from genome assembly GCA_037131955.1 of Bacteroidota bacterium. GTDB lineage: Bacteria > Bacteroidota > Bacteroidia > UBA4408 > UBA4408 > CAIMMJ01. The sequence goes on along the minus strand of JBAXQC010000012.1, from coordinate 7,499 downwards.
TCAATCCATAGAAAACGAACTTTCTACTTACAGTTCCCGATTATTAAAAATGAGAGAATTTTTAAAAATTGCCAACAGAAGAACCTTGTTTTTGATTGATGAGTTTGGAACCGGAACCGACCCTGAATTAGGAGGTGCAATTGCCGAAGTTTTGCTGGAAGAACTAAATAAAAAAAATTGTTTTGGAATAATTACTACACATTATTCTAACATAAAAATTTTAGCAGATAAACTCAAAGGTTTAGTAAACGCAAGCATGTTGTTTGATACCACTACCTTGGAGCCCATGTATCAAATGATAATGGGTCAGCCAGGAAGTTCATATACATTTGAGGTAGCAGAAAAAATAGGACTGCCCATAGATATTATTAACAAAGCCAAGGCCAAAATCTCTTCTGAAAAATTAAAATTAAACAAGTTGATTTTTGAACTTCAAACTCAAAAAAACGAAATTGAAAAAGGTAAAAAAGAATTAGAAGATTCTATAGTGAAGAATACCGAATCTAAAAATAAGTACGATTTACTATTTAATAAACTAGAAGAAAAAAGTAAAAGAAACAAAGACAAAGCCGAAGAAACAGAAGAACTGAAAGAATTAGGTAAAAAGTTTAAAGTATTATCCGAAGAATGGCAAAAATCTAAAGACAAAAAGGCTGTAATTCAAAAATTTGTAAGTAAGGTTACTATAGAGAAAAGAAAAAGGATAGAAAGAGAACAAAAAGAAAAAATAGAAAATTCAAAGGAAAAAAAAATAAAGAGAGTACTTTTGAAACTTGAAGTTGGTTCAAAAGTTAGAATATTAAAAAGTCATCAAACTGGAATTGTAAAAGAGATAAAAAAGGAAAAAGCAATAGTTGTTATGGGAAATATTATAAGTACCATATCAATAGAAAATTTAGAAGTTGTAGAATAAAATTATGATAGAAGCAGTAATATTTGACATGGATGGTTTGTTAATTAATTCTGAACCATTTTGGCAAGAGGCAGAGGTAGAAATATTTAAAATGGCAGGTATAAGTTTAACTAAAGCTATGTGTCAACAAACAATGGGACTTAGAATTGACGAAGCAATTAACTATTGGGATAAAAAACAAGGTTTAAAAAATTTTACTAAAAAACAGGTTCAAGAAATGATTATGGATAAGGTAGTTGAATATGTTTTGCAAAATGGTGAACCACTTGACGGAGTAATTAACTGTTTAGAATTTTTTGAAGAAAAGAATATTCCTATGGCAATTGCCTCATCATCTCACTATAAAATTATTCAATCTGTTGTAAAAAAATTAAATATCACTAGTTATTTCGATTTAATTGTTTCTGCTCAAGACACAGAGTACGGAAAGCCACATCCCGGAATATTTATTGAAACGGCAAAACGTTTGCAAATTTCACCTGAAAATATTTTAGTGTTTGAAGATTCTCCAAACGGAGTATTGGCTGCTTTGTCTGCCCGAATGAAAGTAATTGCAGTTCCAGATAAGGAACTAAAAAATAAAAAAGAATTTTTAGCTGCAGACCTTGTGATTGATTCTCTTGATAGTTGGAATGAAAAATTATGGAGTAAATTATAATTAAATTAAGTATTACTTTAGCATTGTTTTATTTATTAATCTTTTACAATGAAAAAACTTATTTTTTTATTTTTAGTTGGTTTATTTTTTATCCCAAAAATATTATTTTCTCAAAGCGGGGCTGAGGTTCCTGCGTATGATTTCTCCTTATTTAAGGAGGGAGATTTATTGTTTCAGGACATAGATTGTGGCCCATTGTGCGATGCTATTGAAGGCGTTACACAAGGTCATCAAGGTATAGATATTTCGCACATGGGAATTTTAGTAAAAAAGGATGATTCTTTGTGGGTGTGCGAAGCAATTGATAAAGTTGTGCACCTCACGTCCATACCCGACTTTATGAAAAGAACTTCCAACAGCGACGGAGATCCAAAGGTAATTGGAGCAAGATTAATAGACGGGTATTCTAGTTTGGCTAAAAAAGCTGCCAAAGAAGCAATAAAATATTTGGGAACTCCATACGATTCTAAATTTTCAGACGGAGATGTTTCACTTTATTGCTCTGAGCTAATTTATTATAGTTTTAAAAATGCAAATGGTGGCAAAGATTTTTTTAAATTGGAGCCAATGACTTTTAACAGTCCCGAAACAGGAAAAATTCTAGAGGAATGGAAGAAATATTTTATTGAGTTAAACATACCTGTTCCAGAAGGAATGTTGGGATGTAATCCTGCTGCTTATTCTAAATCGGATAAACTGGATATTATTTACGATTCAGGAGATTTTATAATAAAAGAAAAGGAATAAGTAATTTATATTCTCCTAATTTTTATCGTTATACAGCCTCACCAAGTAATGTAGCAGAAGTGCAGTTTGTTACTTTAATTATGGCGTAATCTCCTTTCTTTAAATCTCTTTTAGGAAATACAATTACTTTGTTTTGCGAATTTCTTCCGTATAAAAAATCAGCAGATTTTTTTGAAACACCTTCTATCAAAACCTTAAACTCTTTGCCTAAATCTCTTATGTTACTTTTGTGTGAAAGTTGTTTTTGAACTTCAATAATTTCGGCTAACCTTCTGCTTTTTGTGGCCTCATCTACATCGTCTTTAAACTTTCTTTCAGCCAATGTTTTTGGTCTTTCAGAGTACTTAAACATATATGAAAAATCAAAGCCGCTCCATTCCATTAAGCTCATAGTTTCTTTATGGTCTTCTTCAGTTTCTCCGCAAAATCCGCTTATTGTATCAGTACTAATTCCGGCATCTGGCATAAATCTTTTTATAGCATTAATTCTATCCATGTACCATTCTCTGGTGTAACCTCGATTCATCATTTCCAATACTCTGCTCGATCCAGATTGAACTGGCAAATGAACGTAATTGCAAATATTTTCATACTTGGCCATTATTTCTAAAACATCGTCGCCCATATCTTTAGGATGAGAAGTAGAATATCTAATTCTTAAATCAGGATTTATGAGTGCAACTTTTTCGAGAAGTTGAGCAAATGTTGTTGCATTTTTCAACTCGTCCTCGCTTGGGTTGTCTTTTTTTAAACCACCACCGGTCCACAAATAGGAGTTTACATTCTGACCAAGCAGAGTAACTTCTTTGAAGCCTCTTTCAAACAAATCTCTGGCCTCATTTACTATTGTTTCTGGCTCTCTGCTTCTTTCTCTTCCTCGTGTAAAAGGAACTACGCAAAATGCACACATGTTATCGCATCCTCTTGTTATAGAAACAAAAGCAGTAATTCCATTGCTGTCTAATCTTACTGGGCTTATATCTGCATACGTTTCTTCTCTTGAGAGCAATACGTTCACTGCTTTTTGTCCGCCTTCTACTGTTTCAATAAGGTTGGGCAAATCTCTGTAAGAATCTGGTCCTACAACCAAGTCAACTAATTTTTCTTCTTCCAGCAGTTTAGATTTTAATCGTTCTGCCATGCAACCCAAAACACCAATAATTAAAGAAGGATTTTTTCTTTTTAATTGTTTAAAGTCGTTCAGTCTGTTTCTAACTCTTTGCTCTGCATTGTCTCTAATGGCGCAGGTATTCAAAAAAATTAAATCGGCTACTTTAAAATCCTGAGTTGTATCAAACCCTTCTTTATCTAAAATGCTTGCAATAATTTCGCTATCCGAAAAATTCATGGCACAGCCATAACTTTCCAGGTATAATTTCTTTGAATTATTAGAGTTTTTTGAAACTGTTTGTAGTGCTTCTCCTTGTTTTTCTTCTGGCAATAATTTTTCTACTGGCATTTTAATTAAAAAATTTTGACAAAGGTAATGATATCAAATTATTGATGGAAAATAAAAAAAGCCCAATCAAGGGCTTTCGTATTTTTGTTAAATTTAAATTTAAATTTAAATTTAAATTAAAATGTATACCCGATACAAAGACCAGATCTAAACCCACTAAATGGAATTCCTTTAATGTTGCCAATTATATTTTCTCCAACAGTTGTAAAATTAGATTCGGCATTTTTAAAAGGTAGGTCTTCATTCACCAATAAATCATCCAATGAACCAATTACATTTACTGCACCATTTACTTGGCCAATTAAATCAGCCTCTGCAGTAACTTTAACTTTTGAATAACCATAGTGTGCACCAGTTATCCACCAATCTAAACTTATTCCATTTTAAACCCAAATTTTGCAGTTGACTAACCTGTAAGACTTATTGGCAGTTTTGTATTTTCTATAAATGAGAAAAGGCTCTCAAACCATTGCCTTCTTTTAAGTGGAACAGACATTTTAAGCACATTGTCATCCACCCAAGATCCTACTGCAAAGCAGTTGAATCTTAATGTTGAAAGTTTAGGATAGGGTTGCTTTTGAATCGTTAATAACCTAAACAAACTCATCAACTTATAGGCGACCATTACAAACCTCATGGCTTTTTCTGTAGCACAAAAATTATCCATGCAAAATCCTTAAACTCCAAAGTCTTCTTTAAGCTCTTTGATTCTGTTTTCTGCATCACCACGTCTTTTGTATTGCTCCCAAATTTCTACTGCTGGTAACTCTTGGTTACTTACAAATGCATGATAACGCGTTTTATATACTTTAACTTGGTCAATATCTTCCAACTTGAAAGACTAGTCAATCTTTTACCTGTTGATTTCTTACGTACTTCTTAAAATCTTTTAACACAGGGTCAAACAATTGTCCTCCTATGCGAATAACAAAATCCCGCCAAGACGGGATTTTGCATTTTTAATATGTTGTTAGATTTTTTAGTTTTCAGAGGAAAATTCAAGATACAATAAATTGACTCTTGTAATATTTCAGCTTGAAGTTTAGAAAGTTTCCTGGAGATTGAAATAAACACCGCTGGATCCGTTTCTTCCTCTTCCATAATCAATTGAAATATTGGTGTTGGTTTGTTTGCTCATTTTAACACGCAACCCTGCGCCATATCCTAATGCGAAAGCGTTAAATATGGATTGATTCACTATTGAGTTACTCGCAGTTGTTGCATTCAAAAAAGCTACACCGCCCAAAATACCGTTTTTGCTAATTGGAAAACGATATTCAGCCTCATTATAAGCTAAGTTTTCTCCTCTGATTCTTCCTTGAATATAGCCACGACCAGAACGATTGTACATATCCCATCCAATAGATGGTGTAGCGAGGTAAGGGAGTTTTCCACTTGTTATAAATTGCCCCCAAGACCATAATGCTAAAATGTGTTTGAGTTGTTTGTTGTCGCCAAGTTTTAAATAGGTTCTATATTCGTAGTATATGGTAGAACTGGATTGGCTGCTTCCAAGAAACTTGAGATTTTCACGGAAAGTCAATTGTGCAAAATGACCTTTTAATGGGTTAACAGCATTATCTCTACTGTCGTACAAAAGATTAAACGTAATCCCACTCGTGGTGTATTTCTTTAAAGAAAATCCATACTTTGTAGAATACTCATAATGAGAAGTTATGGGAGAGATCATATTCAATGACTGATCGTTGATCGTAAAATGATGATCAATATTAAAACCTAAACCAGCATACCAAGCTCCCTTTAACTGGCGATAAATATTTTCATAAAACCGAATGTAATTGAAACGCATGGGTTGTTCATCAGGATCATAGTTTACTGAAGCACCATTCAAATTAAAATCTCCTCTTTGACCAAAATTAATGCCTAATCCATACGTGGGTTGAGAAAAAAGTAACAAACGATAATCACCTTGATATATCCATTTATTATTGGGCGTATATACATTGGTTCGAATGTTTAGATTTAATTGTTTTTTTGACGTGACGGTAATATTGGCTAGTGCAGATGATAGATTGGTTGTTTTTCTGTCTCCTAGTAAAATGTTAGCACTCGCTCCTCCTCCCAAGACAAACCCCAATGCTGGCGAATAACCAGGAATAGGGAGAACAGTCAAATAAACTTTTCTTACAACAAGTGTATCTTCTTGTTTAGGCGCATTCGATTTTTTTTTCTTAAATAATACGTCACTGATATCCTTTTGTTTAACCAACGAACCCTGGGCGAAACAAATGTTACCAATTATTATCAGCATTGATGCCAGCAATAATTTCGTTTTCATAAAACTGCTTTTAGAGGGGAACATTATTTTTTTCTATTGATGATATATATGGCAGTAAAAGCGCCATTGATACCATTATATTTACTTTTGACATTGATAAAAAACAAAATCGGTTAATTGGGGCGATTTTTTCAAACATAGCACCAATAGTAAATCCGTAAATTTTGTTGTCAAAAGATTGGGCGCTTATCAATTCAAAAGCAGGAAGATTCGATTTATTGTGAAATTTAAAACTCAATCCTGCAGATCCGACTATACGGGGACCTATAGAAAATTCACCACCAACTATGTCTTGAGCAAACGAAGAAATTGTAATAAAAATTGAGAATATAAAAACAAGATTTTTTTTCATTTAATTTCAGATTTTAGGTCACTGAATGTGTTATTTTTTATCAGATGAAATTGAAAAAACTAAGCCTCCATTAAAACCAAATTGCAATATGGCCGCTCGTGCGGATAAGCTTGTACCTAAACCACCTGATCCAAAGTAAAAACCACCATCAATACCTTGTACTGTTGATAATAATTGGGCTTGAAGTTTAATGGCAACGCTTGAAGAAAGATTAACATTTACGCCCGCTTTTACTCCCCAGGCAAATTTTGTTTTATTGGATTTTGAAATTGCGTTCGTATTTTCAATATTGTAAATAGCCATTCCAAGCTGACCTCCTGCATAAGGCTCAAAAGTTTTATTTCCGGTGTTAAAATAGCGATTGCCGCCAAGTAGAATGTAGTTGATTCCTACATTGTATTCATTAATTAAAGAAGTTAAATTCTTTCTTACGGGCGCCTTGGTATCTTGTCTTAGATAAGACAATTCTACGCCATAATACTTATGTGCCATTAACTCTAAGCCGCCACCCCAATGAAGACCACCATTTATTATTCCATTATAATAGCCCGATATATCGGACAATTCGAATGATTCATCAAAAACGTAACCGCCATAGGTGTTTAAACGGATTTCCTGAGCAAAAGAATTTTGAAAACTAGTGAAAAGCAAGAGGAGAAAAAATAACTTCGATTTCATTGTTAAAAATTTAAGATTTGGTATTTAATTCTGTCGTGCAATAATAAACAATTATACTTTATTGGATATTATTGAAATCAATAATATTTAACAAAATGTATGAATTTCCTCAAATACACTCCTGAACATTTAATCTTTTGGTTTAATAAAAATTGCATCTAAATTGTTATGATATTGAATTTATTAAATTTTATAATTGACATAGAATTCAGTAGATAGGCTTGAATTTGGATTACATGAATTTTTTAATATTTTTGCCCGAATAAAAGATTAATCATATGATTAAATTAAAAGCTACTTTACTCATTATCTTCATTCTAATTGTTTCTTTAAATGCCTTTGCTCAACAACCCAAGCCATTGCTCAGCTTGGCTGATAGCAATTTGAATGTAT
>JBAXQC010000011.1:0-52200 GCA_037131955.1 Bacteroidota bacterium | reverse complement strand
AAAACAAATAAAATCAACATGAAAAAAGTTCTATCAATTATCGCAATCGCAGCTATCACTACATTTGTAGCTTGCGGTCCATCTGCAGAAGAAAAAGCTGCTGCAGAAAAATTAACTGCTGATTCAATTGCTGCTGCTGAGGCTGCTGCTGCTGAACAAGAAGCTGCTGCTGCTCAAGCTGCTGCTGACTCTACTGCTGCTGCTGCAGATACTACTGCAAAAGCTGCTGAGCCTGCAAAATAATTTTAAAACGTAGTTTAGGAAAAGGTGGTCAAATTTTGGCCACCTTTTTTTTTGTATAAATGTTTAATCTTTTTTTACAAGCTCGCAACTGCTACAAGCCTTTTTGTTTTTTAGCTTTTTAAAATACCTAAATCCCAAAAAAAACAAGGCTCCTGCAAATAAAATAAATACCAATATTTCTTGAGTTTGCATGTTTTTTTATTTAAATTGTATAGCATCTATTGTTTTTATTTTACTAATAATTTGTGTTGGAAGCCACATGCTAATTATGCATATAACAAATGTAGCACAATTGATTAGAATTACTTTTTTTAAATCAAAAATCATAGGAACATAATCTACGTAATAAGAAGCCGGGTCAAGCTTTAGGAGTTTAAATTCCAATTGCATAAAAATGATGAGCAAAGAAACTACATTTCCAATTGCCAAGCCTTTTAAACCTATGTTTCCTGCCAATACCAAAAAAACTTTTTTTATTGAGCTTTTCCTCATTCCCAAAGCATCAATAATTCCAATTAGCTGGGTTTTTTCTAAAATTAAAACCAGCAACACCGTAATTATATTTAGGATACTTACCAAAATCATTATTCCCCAAATTACAACAACATTGGTATCTTGCAAATTTAACCAATCAAAAATCTGAGGATAAATTTCTTGAACTGTTAACACGTTTAACTCAGAGGGTAAATTCTTGTATAAAGTTTCTGATACATTTTTAATTTCTTCTGGATGATTTAGCCTAATTTCAAATCCTGCTATTTCATCTTTATTCCAATTGTTTATTTTTTGCAATTGAGAAATGTCACAAAAAATTATTTTGCTGTCAAATTCTTCCAAGCCTGAATCAAATATACCAGCAATTGTATACTTTCTTATTCTAGCAGGACTTTGAACATAATAACACAAAAAGCTGCTATTTAATTTTAAGCCACTTTTTTCTGCCCATTTTTTTGATACCAGAACTTGTGTACTTTGTTTGTAATTGTTTTTAAATATGTTTCCATACGTAGGAATTTTTCCTTGCACTAAAAACTTTTGTAAGAAAGTAAAATTAAAATTATCGTCAATGCCTTTCATTAAAACAGGCTCTACAGATAAATTAGTTTTTACTAATGCACCCTTTACAATAAACGGCTGAACATCTGAAATAGATTTATTTAATTTTATTTCTTGGATTAAATCTTGAGAAATCTTTAGTTTTTTAGGTTCTAGTGATAAATTTTGGTCAATAGATACAATTTGCAGATGAGATGAAAAGCCCATTACTTTTTGGGTTACAGCATCTTTAAATCCGTTTAATATAGAATCGGAAATAACCATAACTGCTATACTTAATGCAATTGCAGCGATACTTATTCTTATAACTGGCAAAGAAAAATTGTTGCCAGTGCTTTTCTTTAGTAACCTTAAAGAAATAAATTTATGAGCCTTCAAAATAGTGTAGATTAATTTTTTAGACTCATAAACTTATAAATAAATCAGCAGTAATTTAGAAATCCTTTACGCCCTTTCTACAACAAGTGCACTTGCACCACCGCCACCGTTGCAAATAGCCGCAGCACCTATTTTTCCCTTGTTTTTGTTTAAAATATGAATCAGAGAAACTAAAATTCTAGAACCAGACGAGCCAAGTGGGTGGCCCAACGCTACTGCGCCTCCGTTTACATTTACTTTTGAAGGATTAAGTCCAAGTATTTTATTATTAGCAATAGAAACAACTGAAAAAGCCTCGTTAATTTCAAAATAATCTACATCAGCAATTTCTTTTCCTGCTCTTTTTAAAGCAATAGGCAAAGCAACAGATGGAGATGTTGTAAACCATTCTGGAGCTTGCTCTGCATCGGCAAAAGAAACTATTTTTGCAAGCGGTGTAATTCCTAATTCCTTAGCTTTTTCTGCACTCATCAATACCAAAGCAGATGCTCCATCATTTAACGTAGAAGCATTGGCGGCGGTAACAGTTCCATCTTTTTGAAATACAGGTTTCAGTCCTGGAATTTTTTCAAATTTCACTTGTTTGTATTCTTCATCTTCGCTAACAATGGTAGGCACATCTTTTTTAGATGGAACGCTAACAGGAATTATTTCGTCATTAAAGTTTCCCTCTTTCCAAGCATTAGCAGCTCTATTATAAGATTCTACTGCATAAATATCTTGTTCTTCTCTTGTAATGTTGTATTCTTTGGCACACAACTCTGCCGAAACTCCCATGTGTGTATTGTGATAAACATCCGTTAATCCATCTTTCAGTAAGGCATCATACAAGGTATTGTTCCCCAATTTGTAGCCATATCTGGCTTTGTCTAACAAAAACGGAACCTGACTCATGTTTTCCATTCCGCCAGCAACAACTATACTATTTTGACCAATCATTATAGATTGTGCAGCAAGCATAACTGATTTTAAACCGGAGGCACAAACTTTGTTAATGGTTGTACACGGAATATTATCTGGTAAACCTGCAAACCTTGCAGCTTGTCGTGCTGGAGCTTGGCCAGCCCCGGCTTGTATAACCATTCCCATGTAAACTTCTTCTACCAAACTTGCATTTAGATTTATCTTTGCTAAAGCACCTTCAATGGCAATTGCTCCAAGTTTTGTAGCAGATATTTCTGACAATGAACCACCAAAAGATCCAATTGGTGTTCTAACTGCAGAGACTATAACAACTTCTTTCATTTTTTTGTGTTTAAAAATTTAGGCCCGCAAGTTATAAATACTTTTACTTTCTGTTTCTGCTATTTTGTTTTTTTAAGCCTGTTGCAACATAAATTATTGGTTACTAAGGAGGTATTTGGACTTTTAAAAACAAACTAATTATTTATGGATACTAATTGTGTTTTTTGGAGGATGAATAAAATTTGCCAATACTGATTTGAGAAAACAAATATTTTATTTTGGAAAAATTAATATTCAGGGTATATTTTATTTATTTTTGAACTAAATGCGAATAAATACCTTTTTTGAGAAACTTAGCAATAATCATTCTGGCTTATACAGGAGTTTTTTAGCAATACTGTGCATTGCATCAATTGTTTATTTATTCCCCAAACAAGCAAAGTTTAGGTTCGAGTATCAACAAAATAAACCATGGATGCATGAAGACTTAATTGCTCCATTTGATTTTGCCATAGAAAAATCCCCTGAACAAATAAATACAGAAAAACAAAATCTAATAAAAAGCAATAAACCTTATTTTAAATTTAACGAAAGCATTAAAGAAATTGAAAAGATAAAATTGGATAGTTTATTCGAAAAAAAATGGCAACAGTCTATTTATTCAAATAATAAGTATGCCAAGGACAATCACTATAAAATATTAAACAAAATAATAAACCAAGTTTACGACAAAGGAATAATTCAGATTAATGATAAAATTGAAGCACAAAATGATGATTTTGAATTGCTTTTAATAAAGAATAATATTGCCGATGAAGCTGAGTTAGTCGACTTTTATACATTAAAAACTGCATATATTTTTGCTGAAACTGAGTTTCAAAAAGAGAAAAATATTGACCGCACTTTTATTAATGAGTTACTGGAAAATTTACTCGTTCAAAATGTTACTTTCGATTCAAAAAGAACACTAAATGAGCAAGACAACAACCTAAAAAATCTCTCTTTAAGCAAGGGAATGAAATACAAAGGCCAACGTATTATTTCTAGAGGAGACATGGTAGATGAAGAAAAATTAAGATGGATAGAATCATTGAAGCAAGAATATTTAGAGCAAAGCGGTGGCAACGAAAATAATTTGTACATTTTATTAGGCCAAACTTTAATTGTTTCGTTGGGAGTATTAATGATTATCCTTTTTCTCTACAGTTTTAGACCAGAGATTTTGCTGGACAATGCCAAATTTAGTTTTATACTTCTTTTAATTTTTATGATATCTGCTATGGCAAGTTTATCATTAAACCTAAACTTACTTAGCATATATATTTTCCCATACTGTATTCTGCCAATTCTTGTGAGAGCATTTTTAGATACACGAACAGCTTTGTTTACTCATTTGGCTGTTGCACTTATTGTAGGGCAAATTACTCCAAGTCCTTTTGAATTTACTTATATACAATTAATAGGTGGAATATTTGCCGTTTTTAGTATTGTAAATTTAAGAAATCGTTCACAATTATTTATTTCGGTAGGAATTATCTTTGTAGCGTATTGCTTGGCATATTTGGCATTGGCGTTTACACGAGAAGGGAAATTTAGTTCATTAGATATAGTGTTTTTTGAATCGTTTGCTATAAGTGCGGGGCTTACTCTGTTTGCTTATCCCCTAATTTTTATTTTTGAAAAACTTTTTGGTTTTATTTCGGATGTTTCGTTGATGGAATTGAGCGATATAAATTCGCCATTGCTAAGAGAATTGGCTTTAAAGGCTCCCGGAACATTCCAGCACTCTTTGCAGGTTGCAAACTTAGCCGAAGAAGCTATAATAAAAATTGGAGGTTCTTCGTTGTTAGCAAGGGTAGGAGCACTTTATCACGATATAGGCAAAAGTGAAACTCCAATGTATTTTGTAGAAAATCAATACACCGGAGTTAACCCACATTCTGAGCTGAGCTATCAAGACAGCGCCTCCATTATTATTGGCCATGTTATTTTGGGAATTGAAAAAGCAAAGGCCAATAATTTGCCAGATACCATAATTGATTTTATAAGAACACATCATGGAACTACCATGGCTGAATATTTTTATAAAATGGCAAAAGTGTCTTTTCCTGAAGAAGAAATAGATGAAAAAATATTCCACTATCCTGGTCCAATTCCATATTCCATAGAAACAGCAGTTGTAATGATGGCAGATGCTGTGGAGGCATCAGGAAGAAGTATTAAAAAGTTTGATGCCGAAACAATAGATGCTTTAGTAGAAAAAATAATCAATCATCAAATTGAACAAAATCAATTTGTGAATTCTCCTATAACTTTTAGAAACGTTAATACTATTAAAAAGGTATTTAAGAAAAGACTATTAAACATGAATCATCTGAGGATTGAATATCCTAAATAAAAGATTTATTTTGCTTTTGCTGGAAGCGCTTTTGCTTCCGCTTTTCCAAATCCAACTCTAATGTTATCTTTCATCGCAAATCCTCTAAGCGTTACCGTGTCGTTGTCGTTTATAAATTTACGTTCGCTACCGTCGTTCATTTTAACGGGTTGTGTTCCACGCCAAGTAATTTCTAGCATCGAACCATAAGAACCTTTTTCGGGTCCGCTAATTGTACCCGATGCATACAAATCTCCCACCTTTACGTTACATCCATTAACTGTATGATGTGCCAATTGTTGGAGCATGTTCCAATACATGAATTTAAAATTAGAATTTGATACAACTGTCTCTTCTGAATTTTCAGGTTTAATTGCTACTTCTAAATTAACATCAAAATGAAAATCTTTTTTAAAGGATAAATAATCTAAAACTTTTGGATTTTGCTCTGGGCCTTTTATTCTAAAGGGTTCTAAAGCTTCTATCGTTACTATCCAGGGCGATAAAGTTGAACAAAAATTTTTAGATAAAAATGGACCCAGTGGAACATATTCCCAGGTTTGGATGTCTCTTGCACTCCAATCATTAAATAGTGCTAAGCCAAAAATATAATCTCCGGCTTCGTCAGTGCTAATTGCGTTACCTAATTCTGAATTTTTTCCTATAACAAATCCCATTTCCAATTCAAAGTCAAGCAGCTTGCTTGTACCAAAAACAGGATTTTCGGCATCAGGTGCTTTTGTTTGCCCCATTGGTCGGTGGAAATTTGCGCCCGAAACGGTAATTGAAGAAGCTCTTCCATGATAACCTACAGGTAGATGTTTCCAATTGGGCAACAAAGCATTTTCTGGATCACGGAACATTGTACCAACGTTTCTGGCATGGTCCATACTTGAATAAAAATCGGTGTAATTTTCAATTTTTATTGGCAAGTGCAATTCTACTTCAGATGAATTTTTTAAGATACTTTGTTGATGTTCACTATTTTTATTTAATTCACCATTTTCAGTAGAAAAAATAAGTTGAATTTTCTCTCTTACTTTAGTTGTAGTTTCTTTGCCAAGAGAAATAAAATCATTTAAAAAATCATTCTCTAAAACAGTAGAATTTAAATTGGGAAATTCAGATAGATAGCCAGTTTTAAACAATTCATAAATATCAATTACTTTATCTCCAATAATACTTGCAACTCTTTTCTTGCCTCCTTGCTTAGAATAAATACCAAAAGGAATATTGTAAATACTAAAATCACATTCGTTATTATAATTTATCCAACTTTTCATCTGTAAAATTTATGCTATTTATTTTTTTGTTTAGATATACATTTTGGCTTAGTTTTTTTGCATGAGCCATATACTGTCTTCTTGTTCTATCTGTTTCCAGTTTACTATTACTTTTTCTGAATTAATGGTATCTATTTTTAATCCAGAATAGTTTGCTTGTATAGGCAAATCTCGGCTGTAGAGCCTGTCTACCAATACCAAGAGTTCTACTTTTTGTGGTCTGCCGTAACTTAGCAAAGCATCAATACCCGATCGTATTGTTCTACCTGTAAACAACACATCATCCACTAAAACAACTTTTTTATTTTCAATTTCAATTTCCATTTCTGTTTTTGATGGAATAAGCGGGGTATCATGTGTTCTAAAATCATCCCTAAAAAAAGTAATGTCTAAATTTCCTGAAGCAATTGAATTTATATTTAATATTTTTTTTAGTGTTTCAATAATTCTGGCACTAACAAAAATTCCACGTGGTTGCAAACCAATAATTACTGTATTAGAAAAATCTCCATGGTTTTCTATCAACTCCAAAGCAAGTCGCTCAATAATAAGTGAGAATTTTTTTTCGTTGGCTAATAATTGTTTTTTTTCCACAACAAATATATTTATTACAAAACAAATGTTTTTCCTTCTTCTGCCAAAAAAGTTTTTTCAAAAACAGCTTTTGCTTCTTGTGCAAAAACACTGGTATCTTTATACCTAGAAGAAAAATGACCAATTAACAACTGCTCTACTTGTGCTTTTTTAGCAATATGTGCAGCTTGTTCTGCCGTTGAATGAAAGGTAACTTCTGCTCTTTCTTTTTGGTCGTTGCAAAAAGTTGCTTCATGGTATAAAAGCGAAACATTGTAAAGTACCTCGGCTAAAGATTCATCGTACACAGTATCGCTGCAATAGGCATAACTTAACAATGGATTGGGGGCATGAGTTAAGTGTTGGGTTTTTACTAAATTACCGTCTTCGTCAACAAAGTCTTCACCATTTTTTATTTTTACTATGTCATGAGGACTCAATTTATAGAGCTCAATCATGTCTTTTTTTACAGACAGCAAAGACGGTTTTTCTCTAAAAACAAATCCACAACAGGCAATTCTATGTTTAAGAGGAAATGAACTTACTTGAATTTTATCGTCTTCAAAAATTACTTCGGGTCTTTTGGGATCTAAAAAGTGATACACTAATCTGTATCTTAAAAAAGTATCGGAATACTTAAAAATTTGCTCTAATATTTCTTTCAGTTCTTTAAAGCAATATAAATGTACTTCGTGAGTTTGGTTCAACAAGTGCAGGCTAGAAAGCAATCCGGGAAGCCCAAAATAATGGTCTCCATGCAAATGCGATATAAATATGTGCTCAATTTTGGTGAGCTTTAATTTATATTTCCTAATTTGTGATTGAGTTCCTTCGCCGCAATCAATAAGAATATTTCTATCAATAAAATTTAAATACTGAGCGCTCGGATTTCTATTTGAAGTAGGAGTGGCTGAACTAGATCCAAGAATTGTTAAATGAAAATTTCCCGACATTTAATTTTGTAAAATCAAACTGGGGCTTATCATTATTTAGAAATAACAACTTTTGTGCTGGTTACACCAAAATCGCTTTGAATGGTAAAGAAATACAATCCATTGCTAAAATCGCCAAAATCTATGGATTGATTGTTCATTCCTTCTTGCAAGTCAAAATCTTGTTCCCAGATTAATGCACCGTTAGGGTTGAATCCTTTTCCTTTGGCTCTTCCTCTTTTTGGAGCAAATACCGAAACATTCCCTTTTCTTTCGCCATTGCTTGGATTTGGAGCAAATACAGCTTCAAATCCATCTAGTTTTTTTAGTTCACCAAAACCGTTGGGCTGGCCAACATCAATTTTGTAGTAGTCGATAATTTGTCTTGTGGCTTCTATTTCACCAAACAACCCTCCGTCAACATAGCCTTTTGCAATTATTGTTATGAAATGTACTCCAATATCTGAAATTGTGGGATTTGCTGATACTTTTGCACATCCTTGGGTACCACCTGGAAATGAACAATTGCTAGGGTTGCAATTAAAAGAAAAACCTGTTAATGGGGGAGTTACAGTTATACTATCCGTTTCGACAAGTATTTTTGAAATTGGAACATTAAAACCTTGGTAAATCGTATCAGTAGGAATTCTAAAAGAAATTACTGTTTCGTAAGGAGAATTGGCATACGCAGGAGGTAAATTGGTAGCACTGTCAGGATAGATGAAACCTCCGCCCGGAATAGGAAACGGAGTGCATACTTGTGAAAAAGAAGTACCAAAAACTCCTAAAAAAAGTGTAATGGATAAAAATATTTTTTTCATACTTTTTAAATTAAATAGTTGCTTCCATTAACACTTCTTCTGCCTCTTTGTAGGTAGGCGAAATATTTAAAATGGAATCAAGTTGAGAAATAGATATTAATTTTTTTACTGTTTCCTGAACAGAAGAAAGAACGAACATTCCACCTGAGTTTTTACACAAACGGTTTGCCACTAAAATGGCGCTTAAGCCAGAAGAATCGCAGTATCTTGTGTTTGCCAGATCTATGATTATATTTCTAAAACCTTCGGCATTTAAAACCACTAAAGTGGATTTTAAGTTGGGAGATATTGAACTGTCTAAGCGTTCTACTTTTACGTGAACTCCTGCAAATTTTGGGTTTTTATCTACTGAAAACATAATCTGGTAGAATTAGAATTTCATCAAAATTAAGCATAGAATTTATAAAATCCAAATTTTAATTTTATTTGCCAGTTGCCAGCAAATAAATTGCAGCCATTCTAATAGCAACTCCATTTTCTACTTGTGACAGTATTACCGAATTTTTTCCATCTGCAACATCAGAACTAATTTCTACTCCTCTATTTATTGGCCCTGGGTGCAGCACCACAATCTCTTTTTTGAGTGAATCTAATTTTTTTTGAGTGAGTCCAAATCTATCGCTGTATTCTCTTATGCTAGGGAAATACTGAACATCTTGCCGTTCCAACTGTATTCTAAGCATATTAGTAGCATCGCACCAATTTAGTGTTTCTTCCAAATTGTGAGATACCTCTACATTTAGTTCTTTTATGTATTTAGGAATAAGAGTAGATGGTCCGCAAACCATAACTTGTGCTCCTAATTTTTGCAAACAAAATATATTAGACAAAGCTACCCTTGAATGAAGAATATCTCCAACAATTGCAACTTTTAAATCTTTAAAAGAATTAAATTTTTCTCTTAAAGAAAAGGCATCCAACAAAGCCTGAGTGGGGTGTTCGTGTGTTCCATCGCCTGCATTAATAACCGATGCATTTATATGTTGAGATAAGAATTTTGCAGCGCCGGCACTCGGATGTCTCATCACCACCATATCTACCTTCATGGCCAAAATATTATTAACGGTATCAATTAATGTTTCGCCTTTATTCACAGACGATGAGGATGCCGAAAAGTTTAGCACATCAGCCGATAGTCTTTTTTCTGCCAATTCAAACGACAACCTTGTTCGGGTAGAATTTTCAAAAAAAACGTTGGCTATTGTAATGTCTCTTAAACTTGGCACTTTTTTAATTGGCCTGTTTATGAGTTCTTTAAAAGTATCAGCAGTTTCAAAAATTAATTCAATATCGTCTAAACACAATTCTTTGATTCCTAGAAGATGTTTTACACTTAATTTCTTTGACACCAAATCTTAAATTAAAAAATATGGATGCAAATATATTAATTTGCACAATGTAATTACGCTTGTTTTAAAATACACCAAATTATGGAGAGATTTTTATTGGAAATACAATTTGATGGGAGCAATTACCACGGCTGGCAAATTCAACAAAACGCTCACTCAGTTCAAGCAGAGGTGAATGCTGCATTGCAAGTAATTTTAAGGCAAGACATTGATTCACTGGGATGCGGTAGAACAGATACGGGTGTGCATGCTTCTCAATTTTTTTTACACTTTGATTGTACTAACGACATTCCAACTGATTTTTTTTATCGAATAAATCAAATTTTGCCATCAGATATATCGGTGGTTTCTCTAAAGAAAGTTGCAGATGATTTTAATGCAAGGTTTGATGCAGTAAGCAGGACATACAATTATTTTATTCACAGGAACAAGAATCCATTTTTAAATAAATTTTCTTGGCAATACGGATTGCCCTTGAACCTCCAAAAAATGAACAATGCAGCAGCACTGCTCAAAAACTATACAGATTTTGAGTGCTTTAGCAAAAGTAATACCCAAGTAACATCATACGTTTGTAAAATTTACCACGCAAGTTGGAAAGAGGAAGAGAATAAAAATTTAGTTTTTGAAATAGAAGCCAATAGATTTTTACGCAACATGGTAAGAGCTATTGTTGGCACCATGATTGATATTGGAAAAGAAAAAATTTCCATAGAAGATTTTATAAAAATAATTGAAAGTAAAAAACGTTCTAATGCAGGTGCATCAGTTCCGGGCAAAGGATTGTTTCTCACTAAAGTGGTTTATAAATAAAAATGAAAAAAACACTAGTAGTTTTATTTTTGTTGTTTGCTGAACTTAGCTATTCGCAAAATTATGCAGATAGTTTGAATGTATTTTACAAAAAAATAAGTGAAGAAGGTAGGGATTCCTTAAAAGACATATTTTCTAATAAAATTATAGACTTAACAGAAAGCTTAGTTAATCAAAAACTGATTAATCAAACATTAATAGACAGTATAAAGGGAATAAGTATTTTAATGTCTAACAATCAGAAAGTAGTTGTGGTAACATACGATGTTTTATATGAAAACAATGTTTTAAAATACAAAGGAGTAGTATTTAATAAAATTAATAAAACTTGGTATAAAAATGTACTAAAAGACGTTGGCATAAAAGAGAAAAAACTAGAAAGTTTTATTGGTAAACCAGAAAGTTGGATAGGATGTAGATACTATAAAATGGTAACTTTAAAGGAAAAAGGGAGGCAAAAGTATATTTTATTGTCCTCCAATTTAAGTGAAAAAACTATTTCACGTAAGTGGATAGACGTTTTACTTATTGATGAAAAATACGACGTCTATTTTGGCGACAACATTTTTGAAGCTATGCCAATAAAACGCTATGTATTGCAATACAATTCAAAATTGGTTACTTCGTTAAAATACAACGAAAAAAAGCAATTAATAATATTTGACCATCTTGTGCCAACAAGGGTAGATTTAAAAAATCAATTTCAATTTTATTCTCCCGATTTAAGTTTTGATGCTTTTGAAATTAGAAATGATAAATTAAAATTTCTAAAAGATATTGATGCAAGAAATTCAAAAAAGTAATTTGTTTTTTTAGTTAAACCGCTTTTTAAGTTTTAAAATTTTCTTTTCGAACAAGTTAAAGCTTGCTAATGAAGCTAAAAGGGTGGCAATAAATATTATAGTAGGGGCAACAAACAAAACCCACAATTTATTACTTAATAAATAACTGTTCCCCATTATTTTTATATAAAGCGTAATTATCAAACCATGATAACAATACAATCCAAAAGACAGTTTGCCAAAAAAGTCGAAAAACTTGTTATTGCCAAGCTTAAAAAAAGAATTTTTACAATACACTTGTTCTGCAATAATAAAGCAAAAGAAAATACTGAAAATAAATCGTTCTAATACAACAGTTAAAGGATAACAAAAAATCTGATTATAAAAGATAAAACAAATTGCAAACAATACATAGACTAAAAGGATAGTTTTTTTTGTAATGTTAGAGACAGATTCTCTAATACTTGGAAAGTGAAAACAATAAAATGCCAACAATGCACCACAACCAAAATTAGCAATTGACGACAAAGTATTGAACACTAATTGATTATCGTTATCCAGAAAATATATTCTAAAAGATATTGAAACAAGGATCATTGTTAAAGCAAATCCCTTTAAATAATTGCTTAAATATTTTAAACACAAAGACCAAAAAATATAGAATTGCTCCTCCACTGAAACAGACCAAAAAAACACCAAGAAAAAAAGAAATTCTTTTCCATTTTCAATGATATAAAAGTTAAGCGTAAAGCTTAAAAAATAGAAGAAATTAGGCAAGGTGTTTATGAATGAATCAAAATAAATTTTAGAGATAAACTGGATGAAAAATCCAATACAAACCATCAAAAAATAAAGAGGAAAAATTCTTAGGCCCCTCCTTACATAAAAATTTTTTAGTGAAAAATTCTTTGTTTGTTTTTGCTCTTCAATTATTATCCACGTAATTAAAAATCCACTCAACACAAAAAAGTAATCTAGCCCAAGCAAACCAAGTTTTAGATGATGTTGAACAAAAACATAAAAATTGGAGTTTATGATGGTGCTGTTTGAGCTGTAAAAACAATGAGTGAGATATACAGGAATAAATGCCCAAAATCTGGAGGCGTCAAGATTTGGGAAATAATATTTTGATTTTTGTGGTGAAAGCATTGTCTTTGAAGTCATAATTTTTAGTTTATGACAATTTTTGACTTATTTTTGTGTTTAACTCTTTGTGTAAAAATTTAAAGGAACAAAATTTTTGTAAATAAGCGTAATAAAACATAAAGTGTAAATTATTTTTGATGAAAAAACTGATTATTTTTTTAGTTCTAATAAACTATTTTGGTTCTAAAGCACAAATTGCAAAATACAGCAATGAGTTTTTAGCTATTGGGGTGGGAGCTCATGCATTGGGGATGTCCAATTCAAGAGTTGCCTCAGTAAATGATGTAACTTCTGGATATTTTAATCCTGCAGGTTTAGCTAATTTATCTCAAGGAATTAAAACGCAAGGAGCTCTTATGCACAGCGAGTATTTTGCGGGAATTGCTAAATATGATTATTTTGGTTTGGCAAGAAGAATAGACTCAAGCAGTGTAGCGTCTTTAAATGTAATAAGATTAGGTGTTGATGATATTCCAAATACCTTAGATTTAATTGATGCCAATGGACAAATTAATTATGATAGAGTAAAAAGATTCTCTGCGGCCGATTATGCTTTTTTATTGAGCTATGCCAGAAAATCAAAAATAGAAGGCTTAACTTTTGGAGGAACAGCAAAAATAATAAGAAGAACAGTTGGTTCGTTCGCCAATGCATGGGGGTTTGGAATTGATGCTGGAATTCAATACAGAAAAAATGGATTTAGATACGGAGCAACTCTGAGAGATGCTTTTGGAACATTTAATGCTTGGTCAATGTCTTTCTCGGAAAGAGAAACAGAAGTGTTGTTGCAAACAAACAATGTTGTTCCAAAAAATTCGCTAGAAGTAACGGTACCTAGATTAATTTTAGGCGCAGCTAAAAACTTTGAATATAAAAAATTTACTGCCTTAGCAGAAGTTAATTTAGAAAATACATTTGATGGGTACAGGAATACTTTAATTAAGTCTAAAAACCTTTCAATAGATCCAAGAGTGGGAGTTGAATTTGGATATGCAAATACAGTTTTTTTACGAGGAGGTATTGGCAATATTCAAGAAGTAAAAACCGGAATTTCTTCAAGGGCAAAAATTGTGCAGCCAAATATTGGATTGGGATTAAAAATTAAAATGATACACTTGGATTATGCATTTTCTAATGTTGGTCAACAGGTTGGTTTGCTGTCGCATGTATTTTCATTGAAAGTAGATTTAAAAAAGTGAATTGCTTATGAAAAGAAATTACTTTAAGATTATTTTTTTTTGTTTATCATTTTTTTTAACCCCAACTCTATTTGCTCAAAACTTCACAAATTCTTGGATAAACTATTCTCAGAAGTATTATAAGATAAAAGTTTGGAGAGACAGTATTTATAGAGTTACTCCTCAAGCCTTAATAAATGCTGGTATTGATTTAAGCACAATTCATCCAAAAAACTTTCAAATTTTTGCTAAAGGAAGAGAAGTTCCAATTTATGTTTATGGAGAAAATGATAATGACGGCATCTTTAACAACAACGATTTTATAGAATTTTATGGAGAGCGAAATACTGGTTGGGCAGACTCTTTAGTATATGACGTTCCGGAAAATATTTTAAATCCTAATGTAAGTTTGTATAATGATACTTTAGTATATTTTTTTACTTTTAATACTTCTTTTAACAACAAAAGGGTAACTGTTTTTGTGGAGAATAACTTCTCGGCATTTACTCAAATACCATATATTTACAAGGAAGTTAAAGCTTATGCTAAAAGAGATTTTTCATTAGGAAAAACTAATTCAATTAATGGCTATTCTCCTGAAATAAATAAGTCTGAAGGATATTGTGCTTCTGGTTATAGCCCAACAAGTCTATTGAGGCCAGGCTTTACTTTTACAAATTTATTCGCTTCAGGTCCTGATGCTGAATATTATATAAAAATATTTAGCCAGTCAGACGACCCCAATGTTACCAACGATAATCAAGTGAAGTTGTATGTTAATAATACAAACGGTCAACTAATTCAAACTGATACATGGGACGGATGGGACTATAGATATTATAATTTTACTTTAAATAATTCTTTGTTAACTGCTAGCCCAACTCAAATTGATATAAGAATTATGCAGGGACCCGGAGTTAATTCCAAAGCAATTGCATTATCAGAGTTTCAATGTAAGTATTCACACACTACTGATTTGCTTGCCTCTCCTTACTTTAAGTTCATAAGTAGAAATAATCCTATTGCTGATTTTAGCTATTACAAATTTTCTAATTTTTCTAGTTCAACAGATTCTGTTTGGGTATGGGATTTTGTTAATCACAGAAGAACAAAAGTTTTTAAAATTTTAAATGAGTACCATTGTCTTCTTTCTAATGCAAATTCTGAAAAGAATTGCGTTATCTACTCCAACAATTCTCCTCAAAATATTACTGCATTAACTCCAATAAATTCTACAGGAACATTCACCGATTTCTCTCAAATTAATCCAGCTACAGATTTTTTAATTGTTACTCATCCAAATACTCTAGATGGAGCTTTAAGTTATGCCAATTATAAAAACTCTAAAGGATTTACTTCTGTTGTTGCAAACATAAATGAGTTATGCGATCAATTTGCTTTTGGAATAGTAAAAAATCCACTTGCCATCAGAAAATTTGCAGAGTACATTGATTTAACTTTCCCTAACCCAAACAAACATTTATTTCTCATAGGAAAAAGTATTCTGCATTTCTTAACAATAAACAATCCATCAAATTTTGCAAAAAATCTTGTGCCTACTTGGGGCTATTTTGGATCTGATGAATACATTACTGCAAAAATTGGAAATGCTGCGGGATATGCACCCAAGATTCCTGTAGGAAGATTATCTGCAACAACCAATCAACAAGTTCAGGACTATTTAAATAAAGTAATTGAGTTTGAAAGCCAACCCAAAGCTTTGTGGATGAAAGATATTTTGCATTTTGCGGGAGGCACCACTCAAGGTGAACAGTTGCAACATTTATATTTTTTAAACGATTATAAATCTATTTTGCAGGATACACTTTTTGGAGGGAAAGTAATTACCTATTCCAAAAATACTACAGCGCCAATTCAAATTTCTGAATCAGATTCTATAAGAAACTCTATTGAAAATGGTATTTCAATTATGAATTTTTTTGGTCATGCTGCAGGCAGTAGTTTTGATGTTAGCCCTGAGCCTCCATCGCAATACAATAACCAAGGGAAATATCCTTTGATTATGGCCAACTCTTGTTATGTGGGAGATTTGCATCAACCTCCTAGTGCAACCTACCAATTTGTAAGTGAACAATATATTTTAACACCTAACAAAGGCGCCATTGCGTTTATTGCTCAAGCAAGTCCCGGATTGGCATCTCCAGGTTACTATTATACAAAAGCATTTTACAAAAATTTTGGGCAAACTAAATACGGACAAAGCATTGGAAGATGTATTAAGGCAGCAATTGAAGATATACAATCAACAGAAGATGAAGTTTTAAAAGAAACTTGTTTAACTATGACTTTGCATGGCGATCCAAGCCTTGTCATAAATGCTTTTGATGGCCCTGATTATGAAATAAAAGCAGAAAACATTGAGCTTAATCCTACTGTAATTACTACAGATTTGGATAGCTTTTTTGTAAACATTAAAATAAAAAATTTAGGTAGTGCAATAAATAAACCAATTGCCTTATTGCTAAAAAGATTTTTGCCAGATAGCGTGGTTTCTTCAAATTATTCTGCAACACTAAATCCAGTAATGTATGAAGGAACTGTTAGTTTTAAATTGCCAGTAAATTTGCTGCGTGGGCCCGGAATAAATAAACTTGAAGTTTCTATTGATGCATTAAATGTAGTGGCAGAAACAAACGAAAATAATAATTTTGTTTCGCTTTTATTCGACATCAAATCTGACGATATTACACCACTTTTTCCTTACAAATATTCTATAGTTAAAAATAAAAACATTACTCTAAAGGGCTCTACCGGAGATATTTTTGCTCCTGCAAGAAACTATATTTTTGAGATAGATACAACCGATACTTTTTTAAGTGCGTTTAAAAAACAAAAAATAGTGAACAATTCCGGAGGAGTTATAAAATGGGAATTGCCTTTTTTATTAACAGACAGCACAGTTTATTTTTGGAGAGTTAGCCCCGACTCAAGCGGCATAGGATACAAATGGAAAGAAAGTTCATTTCAACATATTCCTTTCAGAACTGGTTGGGAACAATCTCATTTTTATCAATTCAAAAACAATAATTACTCTTTGATGAAATACAATAAACCCCAAAGAAAATTTGAATTTGGTACATTGTCAAAAGAGTTGAGTTGTTTTACGTGGAGTGCTCCCGGCACATCTGTTCCGCCCGATGCAGATTTGTTTGCAACAGAATATAGAATTGATCAAGAGCTCATAGAAAGTGCAGGCAACAGTTATTCTCCCTCTATTCACGTGGCTGTAATGGATTCGGTAACATTAGAGCCTTGGGGAATTAGATATTCTTTAAACGGTGTTATTCAAAATCCCAATAATAATTTTGGAAATTCTAACAACATGAATCCATCCAACGGACATTACAAGTATTTTATATTTAATGTTGGAAATGCCGCTCAAATGCAAGGATTTAAAAATATGATGTTAAACGGGGTTCCAAATGGTAATTACATTTTAATTTATACTTGGGTAAGAGGAAATTTTCAATCGTGGGCAGACACCTCTATATTTTCTGTATTAGAAAATATGGGAGCCGATTCTGTTAGAACTCTACCAAATTCTAGAGCGTGGGCCTTTTTTGTGAAGAAAGGAAATCCGCAAACTTCAGTAGAAAAATTTAGCCCTGCTAACGGCAGATATCAAGTAGTGCTTAATGGAACCATGACAAGTAATGTTGATTTTGGTAAATTTTCATCCGAACTTATTGGTCCATCTACACGCTGGGATTCTCTTTCTTGGAGGTCACGGCCAATTGAACAATTCTCTAACGATTCAAATTCGGTAACGGTTTACGGAGTGAGGTTCAATGGAGAAAAACAAAAGTTATTAACTTTTGCCAATAGAAATGGAAATGTTTTGCTCAATTCAATTAGTGCATCAGAATTTCCTTATCTACAATTAGAATATTACTCTAAAGATACAGCTAATTTATCTCCATCTCAATTGCGCAGATGGCATGTGTTTTTTCAGAATGTACCCGAAGCGGCCCTCAGTCCAAATGTATTTATTGAACAATCAAACACTAAATTACAACAAGGCGAAAAATATAGGTTTAGAATAGGAGTAGAAAACGTAAGTGAGTTGCCTATGGATAGCTTATTGATAAAGTACTGGCTGGTAAACCAAGACAAATCAATAACACCTATTGCATTTCCAAGACAAGATTCACTTAGGGCAAACACATTTATCCTACCTAGTTTGGAGCTTGAAACAACCACTTTGTCTGGTGCAAAAAAACTTTGGATTGATGTAAACCCTTTAGTGGCAAATGGCACCAGATATGACCAACCCGAACAAACTCATTTTAATAACATTGCATACGTTAATTTTGAAGTAGAAACAGATAAAATAAATCCCATTTTAGATGTAACATTTGATGGAAATTATATAGTAAACGGTGATATTATTTCGCCTAAACCAAATATTTTAATTACACTTAAAGACGAAAATAAATATTTGGCACTAACGGATACTTCTAATGTTGTTGTAGCAATAAAATATCCCGGAGAGACTTTAGCTCGAAGAATTTACTTTAACAATAGCCCTACTAGTGGTTTAAAATTTACTCCTGCAAGTTTACCAAGCAATAAATGTAAAATTGATTATTCTCCTAATTTCACAAAAGATGGAATTTATGAACTAAGCGTGCAAGCAAAAGATGCCTCCAGAAATGTTTCTGGAGCAAATGACTACACCATTAAATTTGAAGTAATAAATAAATCAACAATTACTAATGTAATGAATTATCCAAATCCATTTACAACATCTACAAAATTTGTTTTTACGCTTACGGGCAGCGAAATACCTACTTGGTTTAAAATTCAAATAATGACAGTAGCCGGAAGAGTAGTTAGAGAAATTACACAAGATGAATTAGGCCCTATAAAAATTGGAAGAAATATTACTGATTTTGCTTGGGACGGTACCGATGAGTTTGGCGATAAACTTGGAAACGGTTTATACATCTACAAAATATTTTCGAATATAAACGGAACTGAAATTGAGAAAAGAGCCAGTGGTGCAGATGAATTTTTTACTCAGGGTTTTGGCAAAATGTATCTTGTAAGATAACAAATGGATGTAATAAAAATTTCGAAGAAAGATAGATTTCAGCTCGTTTTAGATTGGTTTAAAATAAATAATCCCACTGCAGAAACTGAACTCAACTACTCCAATCCATTTGAATTATTAGTAGCAGTTATTTTATCCGCACAATGCACAGATAAGAGAGTAAATATTGTTACAGAAAAATTGTTTAGAATTTATCCTGATGCATTTGCCATGTCACGAGCTAGCATTGACGAAGTTTTTGATTTAATTAGGAGTATAAGTTATCCAAACAACAAAGCAAAACATTTAGTTGGAATGGCTAACATGCTTTTAGAAAAGTTTGGAGGAAAAGTTCCTTCAGAAATTTCAGATTTAATTCAATTGCCGGGAGTTGGCAGAAAAACTGCAAATGTAATTGTATCTGTTGTATTTGATAAACCTGCTATGGCAGTTGATACACATGTGTTTAGAGTATCAAATAGAATAGGGCTTACCACCAGCGCAAAAACTCCTCTAGAAACAGAAAAACAATTAATGAAGTATATACCCACTGAGCTTGTAGCAATATCGCACCACTGGATTATACTGCATGGCAGGTATATTTGCACAGCCAGAAGTCCAAAGTGTTTAAATTGCGGAATAAAAGACTATTGCAAATACTATAATTCGCAAAATAAAAGCAAAAAATAATTGTAGAATCATTTTTCATTTTGGCTTATTATCTTTGCACACATTCATAAAAAAATGAAACAAAATTTTATTCAAGAATTAAAGTGGAGAGGAATGTTGCAAGATGTTATTCCTGGTACTGAAGAAACATTAAATTCAAAAATGGTCAAAGGCTACATTGGTTTTGACCCTACAGCCGACTCATTAGGCGTAGGAAATTTGGTGCAGATAATGACACTCTTGCATTTTCAGAATGCAGGCCATAAACCAATTGCACTTGTAGGTGGGGCAACCGGAATGGTAGGCGACCCTTCAGGTAAATCATTAGAAAGAAATTTATTAACGATTGAGGTAATAAATGAAAATTTAGAAAAACAAAAAAAGCAACTGGAGAAATTTTTAAATTTTAATTGTGGCGAAAATTCTGCTGAAATAGTTAATAATTACGATTGGTTTAAAAATATCTCATTTCTGGATTTTATACGTGATGCAGGGAAACACATCACTGTAAATTATATGTTAGCAAAAGATTCTGTTAAAAACAGATTGGAAAATGGGATGTCTTTTACAGAGTTTTCTTATCAGTTAATTCAAGGTTACGATTTTTATCATTTGTATAAAACCCAGGGAGTTCAGCTTCAGATGGGAGGTTCAGATCAATGGGGAAATATTGTAACAGGAACAGAATTAATTAGGAGAAAGGATGCGGGAGAAGCTTATGCACTTACAACTCCACTAATTAAAAAAGCAGATGGAACAAAGTTTGGGAAATCAGAAAGCGGTAATATATGGTTAGATAAAAACAAAACTAGTCCCTATAAATTCTACCAATTTTGGTTAAATGCATCCGATTCTGACGTAGAAAATTACATTAGAATTTTTACTATAAAGACAAAAGCAGAAATTGATGCATTAATTGAGGAGCATAAAAAAGCGCCGCATTTAAGAGTATTGCAAAAAGAATTGGCAAAAGATATTACTATAAGAGTGCACAGTGAAAAAGATTATTTAGCAGCGTTGGAAGTCTCTGAAATATTGTTCGGGAAAGGAACATCAGAAAGTTTGTCTAAATTGAGTAACGATGATTTGCTTGCAGTTTTTGAAGGTGTTCCACAATTTAATGTTTCGGTGTTAGATTTAAATTCAGGCATTTCAATAGTTGATTTTCTGGCAGAAAAAACGGCTGTGTTTCTGTCTAAAGGCGAAGCCAGAAAAATGATTGATGGCGGAGGAGTTTCGATAAATAAAACAAAAGTGGAATCTCAAGATTTTCTTATCAATAAGAATTCACTGTTAAATGGAAAATATATTTTAGTGCAAAGAGGAAAGAAAAATTACTTTTTAATTACAGTGGAATAAAAAACTTAATCCATTCCAGGGCAATATGTTTTTACAGGTATTTTGTAGGTAAGCGTTATGCCTGAAATAGAGTACCAATCGTTGTTCCAAGAGAATCCTCGCTGCTTTCCTGCGTTTCCTGTTTCAAAACTTGTTCTTCTTACACTGCCCGAAAGATTTTCGGAGGTAGAACCTCTTTCTTTGAACAACAATCTTGCATCTGCATAAACACCACTTACATCGTCTAGGTAATCTGTAAATAATTTTCTAAGACCTAACTCTACTGATAAACCAAAATTTTTCCCCAAACTAACTTTACCCCCCAATCCAAAAGGCATACAAACTTGAGTAAGCTTGTAAGCTTTAGCTGCTGAGCCAGTAGTTCCTTGACCTTCTGTAGTAAGCGGTTGCAAGAAAACATTTTCTCCATTGTAATCTGTATATGGGTTAAAATTAAAAGCTCCCAAACCTCCAAATAAATAAAATGTAGCCAAGTTTTTTGCACTTCCAATTTCAAAGGGAAAAAAGTTAAATTCAAAACCGGTAGAAAACTCATAGATATTTGTGCTAAAACTTAAATTTCTTTGTAATAAGAATTTGTTTTCGGCAAATGCATCACTGCCTGTAATGCTTCCGTAGTAAGCACCAAGTCTATAGGTCCAGCGTCTGTTGTAGCTGTATTTATAGTTTAAACCAAATGCAGGCTTTGCAATTTGGGAAGAAAATATTGAATACGGAGACAAGTCACCAGAATAACAAGAGGTGCCAAACATTAAATCAATTTGAGAGTATTTTGTAAACTTCCCAGCTTGAGAGAAACCTAGGCTTTGAATGAATATAAAGATAAAACCAACAAATATTTTCTTTGTCATATACATTAAACGAAATTACACAAAAACTATTGTTAATTTTGAAATCTTCTTGAAAAATTATTCTCAAATATTAATAATTGGTGCCGGTCCTGCAGGAACCACGGCCTCTATGTTTCTTACAAAGCAAAAAATTTATCATACTTTAATTGATAAAGCTGTTTTTCCAAGAGATAAAATTTGTGGTGATGCACTAAGTGGAAAGGTATTTAGCGTTTTGAAAAAACTAGAGAATGGAATTCAAAATAAAATTTATTCTGATGAAAATTATCTAGGGAGTTTTGGTGTAAAGTTTTTTTCTCCATCAGGACTTAGTGTTGATGTTCCCTTTACAAATGACATAAAAAGTTTGTCTGTTGCCCCAGGATTTATTGCAACAAGAAAACACTTTGACAATTTTTTGTTAGAGAATTCAGTTGGTGAATATGCAAACGTTATTCAGGAGTGCGAAGCCAAGCAAATAACTAAACAACCTGACGGAAAATTTAAGATTAGTTGTATTAACAATGGTCAAACAATTGAATTTGTTCCTGAGATTGTTTTAGCAGCAGACGGAGACAGGTCTATATTTGCAAAACAATTTGGTGGAAAGATGGTAGAAGAGAATCATTATTGTGCTGGATTAAGAGTATATTATAAAAATGTTTCAGGCTTTAATAATAACAACTTTATTGAACTCCACTTTATTAAGAAAGTACTTCCTGGATATTTTTGGGTTTTCCCAATGTCAAACGGTAAAGCCAATGTTGGTATTGGACTGCTTAAAAAATATGCCTCCAAGAATAAAATTAATTTAAGAAAAGAGTTAGAAGATATAATACAAAATCATCCAGAAATTTCAAAAAGATTTTCAGGAGCTGAGCCTCTTGAAACACCAAAAGGATGGGGCCTTCCATTAGGTTCAAAAAGAAGAAAAATATCAGGTGAAAGATTTATGTTATTGGGGGATGCTGGAAGTTTAATAGATCCATTTACAGGAGAAGGAATTGCTAATGCAATGATTTGTGGCATGCATGCAGCCAACGTTATTGAATTGGCGTTAGAAAAAAAAGAGTATTCTTCGCATTTCCTTTCCGAATATGACAAGAGAGTTTATAACAGATTAGGGAAAGAATTTTCTATAAGTACAACACTCCAAAAGCTGTCACGTTTTCCTTGGCTGTTTAACTTTGTTGTAAAAAAAGCCATTAAAAACAAAACCTTTAGAGAAACGCTTACTGCAATGTTCAACGATTTAGATTTGCGAAGCAGTTTTAAAGACCCCAAATTTTATTGGAGAATTTTAAAAAATTAGTTTAACTATCCCCAAAGGCAATCTATATCCAAACCATTTTTTTCAATCAAGTGTCATTGTCCATTAATGTGATAAATTCTTCTCCAATTGAATGTTTAAATAACTTTAATGTTCTAGCTGCAATTAAATTAGAATTTTTAAGAGTTCAATAAACTTGAAGTTGTATATAGAAAAACACAACCAATAAAAAATATTTATTGTTTTAACCCAACGCAATTAATTAAAAACGATATTTATTTTTAAGAACACAATTAATTTTAAGAAAACGTAAGGTTAACTGAACTTTAAATAATTTAAGACAGGAAAAAAAATTTATTGGACAAATTTGGTTTTTGTAATTTTTGTATATATTTGCCTAAATATAAATCATATAAAAACTTAATTATGAAAACAAAATTATTATTCGTTGCTGCTGTTTTGGCAGTTGTTTCTTTTTCTTCTTGTAAAAAAGAATATGAGTGTGTGTGTACTACTGGATTGGGAGATCCTGTTACAGAAACTCATAAAGGAAAAGATGCTGCTGACGCTTGTAGCGATGCATCAAGTTTATTACAACTTAAAACTTGTGTACCAAAATAATTTATAAATAGATATTTAAATTAATACATCTAATTTTATAGAGTACTTAAAAGTGGAAATTCATTCTTTGAATTTCCATTTTTTTTTAATGATTTTTATAATCAATAAGAAATGATATAAGTTTAAACACACTGCATTTAAAAATGCAAATTGTTTTAAATTTTATGTGCAATTCATATAACTTCTCAACGTTAATGTTCTAGAGAAATCCTCTTTTGTTTTAAATAAAACAAAGTGTGTTTAATTAGTAGAATATCCTAATCATCAGCTAATTTTTTGGCTTTTTTATACAAAGTCCAACGGAATTTATTTTGTTGGTTATTGTTTAAAATTCATTCCTAAATTATAAAAAACAAAGCTCCAAATATCACCCCACTCGTCTATTGTTTTTGCAAGTGGTTTTCCCGCACCGTGCCCTGCATTAATATCTATTCTTGTTAAAATAGGATTGTTACCAACTTGATTTTCTTGCAATGTTGCTGCAAATTTA
Organism: Bacteroidota bacterium; assembly: GCA_037131955.1. Taxonomy (GTDB): domain Bacteria; phylum Bacteroidota; class Bacteroidia; order UBA4408; family UBA4408; genus CAIMMJ01. The sequence goes on along the minus strand of JBAXQC010000011.1, from coordinate 27,792 downwards.
AATGAATGTGCAGGAACAACTCTGTCGTCGTGGTCACCGGTTATTATCATTGTTGCCGGATACGCTACTTTTTTTACATTGTGCAGCGGAGAATATTTTAATAAATTAATAAACTCTTTTTCATTGTCGCTTGTACCGTAATCTGTAGCCCATGCCCAACCAATTGTAAATTTATGGTACCTGAGCATATCCAAAACGCCAACGCCAGGTAGTGCAACTTTAGATATATCGGGCCTTTGAGTCATCACAGCACCAATTAATAAACCACCATTTGATCTTCCATGAATAGCTAACTTTTCTGTTGTTGTATATTTTTCTTTCTTAAGGTAATCAGCTGCTGCAATAAAATCATCAAAAACATTTTGCTTATTAAATACTGTACCGGCATTGTGCCAATTTTCGCCATACTCGCCTCCTCCTCTGATATTTGCTACTGCATATATTCCACCGTTTTCTAAAAACACCATTCTTGTTGCACTAAAACTTGGAGTAACACTAATGTTAAATCCTCCATAGCCGTATAAAAAACAAGGATTATTCCCATCTAAATTCAAGCCTTTTTTATACACCAAAAACATTGGTATAGAATTTCCATCTTTGCTTTTGTAAAACACTTGTTTTGTTTCGTAATCGATTGCGTTAAATGGAACTTTTGATTCTTTATATAATTCACGAGAATCTTTTTCTACATCATATTTGTAGGCAGAAACAGGAGTAGTGAAATTAGTGAAGCTGAAAAACACTTCATTTTTATTTTTTTCAGAATTTATTTCATCCACTATACCAATTCCAGGCAAAGAAACATTTCCTATTAACTTACCTTTTCTATCGTATTTTAAAATCTTACTTTGAACATCTACCAGGTAGTTGCATAGAATAAAATTCCCTGCTGTTTGCACTCCTTTCAACAAATCTTGAGCTTGGCCAATAACTGTATTCCATGCTTCTTCTTTTGGATTGTTTGCATCAATTGATAGCAATTGATAATTGGGAGCTTTGTAGTTTGTATAAACTAACAGCGAATTGCCAAAATTATCAATCACTGAATAATCATTTTCAAAATTAGTAACCACATTTACAAATTTAGAATCTGGTTTTGTTAAATCCATAATGGAAAGTGAATTTCCACTTGTTGATTCTGAGCCATAAATCAATAAGTAATTTTCGTCTTCGGTTACTTGAGCTCCAAAATTTCGGAGTGCATGTTCTTTGTCTTCAAAAATTAATTTATCCAACGATTGTACTTCGCCAATTTTGTGGTAATAAACTTTATGAAATTCATTTTTCTTAGATAACTCTTTGCCTGCGGCTGGTTCATCGTATCGACTGTAATAAAATCCATCTCCTTTAAATGCCATACCTGAAAATTTTATCCACTTTAACTCATCTTTTAAAAGTTTTTTACTGGCAATTTCCATCACTCTTATTTCTGCCCAGTCTGAGCCTGCTTTTGAAACTTCGTATGCTAAATATTTTCCATCTTTACTAATGGAAATGCTCCCTAAGGCTACGGTTCCATCTTTTGAAAATGTATTTGGGTCAATCAAAACTTCAGCTGTTCCGTTTAATTCTTTCAATACATTAAAGACATTTTGATTTTGAGTTCCAGAATTTGAATAATAGAAATACAAATCTCCTTTTTTAAATGGTGTTGAAAATCTCTCGAAATTAGATAAATCAGTTAGTCTTTTTTTTATTTGTTCTCTGTACGGAATTTTACTTAAGTATGAATTTGTAAGTTCATTTTGCTGAATAACCCATTCACCCGTTTCTTTAGAATTATCGTCTTCTAACCAACGGTAAGGGTCTTCTATTTTTTTGCCAAAATAATCGTCCATTTGATTATTTTTTTTGGTAGTAGGATATTTTATCTGTGCTTGTAAATGCATAAAAAATAAAAAACAAAAGGGGAAAAATAATTTTTTCATTACTTTTTAAATATAATTTAAGTGAATACTAATTTGGTAATCGTTACCAAAAATACTTTTTTAGTTATAAAAAAAGTAAAAAAAATTACAAGTGATGAAAATATTCGTACTCAGAAGCAAAATTTATTGTTGGATATTTTTGACTCAATGATTTTAATTCTTCTAATCCTTTTAAAATAAATTGTTTGTAAAGCTCATTTTCTGTTTGCTTAATTTTATGTGTTTTTAATTTTTTTACAGTTTGAAAGTTATTTATGAATTCTTTACTTCTTTCTCCTATATTTTTTTCTTTAAATTTTTCCCAAATTATTTCAATGGCTAGATCAGAAGGATGAGTAAAATTATCTTTATAAAATCTATAATCTCTTAGTTCATCATTTATGATTTCATAAGACGGAAAATACTCCACATTTTTTGTTTTGCTTATACTATCATGTATAAAGCATGTCAATATAGATTTGCTTAAATTGTTTTCGATAACTCCATCTCTATAATGTTTAATTGGACTTAATGTAAAGGTAATTGCAAGAGCTGGATTTATTTTTAACAGTATTTCTTGCAGGTCTAAAAAAGAATCTTTAAATAAATTTGAATTCCCAATTTGTTTAGTAAAATAGTTGTTTGGAAATTGATGACAATTATTTACAATCTTTTTGCTATTTACTAGCTCATAAAAATAAGAAGTACCATAGCTTATTATAAGATGATTTGTTTGTTTTAAAAATTCATGAGCTGAAGTGATTTTTGAATTTATATTTTCTATCATTGTTGCTTTGTTGGTCTCACAAAAATCGCTGTGAAAATTCCAGTGATAGAATACTCCAAATCTTTCGGTTATCTCACTGCTATCAATTAATTTTTTATCTGCTATTCTATGTATTTGTTCGTGCAGAGATAATGGATTAAAAGAAATGCCAAGTGGATTTATAGAAACGTTAAATTTGTTTTCCAATAATTTTTCTCCAATGTTATTAGTAAAACAAGAACCCAATAACATAATGTTATCTTCTATTTCAATTGGGTTTTTTGAGGGATGGAAATCAAAGTTTATTTTTAGTTTCATAGCAAAAAAAAAGAGTGATGAAACTCACCACTCTTTTTCTAAATTAATTAATTTGGTTAAAAATTCTTGATGAATTTAAAGTTTGCTTTTGTTTCGTTGTTTTTAGAAACTTTTACAAAATAAATTCCTCTAGCTTGTGTATTTAATACATCTGTATTAAGATTGTTGTTCGCACCCGCAACAAAAGTTAGTTTTTCAGAACTTACTTCTCTTCCTAATGCATCCGTTATTGTAACCATTGCATTATCCAAGTTTAGGTCTGTGGTTATACTTAAAGGCTCCCCAACAGAATAGTATGGATTTGGATACAAGTTCCAATTACCGTTTTCTGGTACGTCAACAAAGTTTGTTACAAATGAATAATTAATGTCGTCTATGTAAAAATTATTGGTATTTGTTCCGCCCGCAGAAAATCTAAACATTGCTCTTACATTACTGTCGTACATATTTGTTGGAACATTTACCGTCATTTGTTTCCAACCTACATTATTTGATGCTCTGTAAGGTATTGTCCAAGGACCACCTGTAATTAAATCAGCTTTAGGAGTGTTAAATGAAGCAATAGGGTTAGATGTAGACCAAGAGTCTCCACAATTTTTGGAAAAATAAATTTTTAATGAATCCTGAATTAATGCTAAATCTTCTGCAGTTGCAACACTTTGAGTTGTGCTTCCAGAAATTCTAAAATTTAATTTAATATTGGTTCTAAATTTCAAATCTACAGAAGGGCTAATTAAAATGTCTTTGTCTTTTCCTTGACCAAAGTTTTCTAAAACCAAACAATGATTTTCTGATCCATCATTTAATTTTATTCTTTTAAATTGAGAGGCATTGTTGTCTGGATTATAAGAAATCCATCTTTCCATTGCATTTACATCTTCAAACGGTTCAGTAAATGAGGTAGCGTTATAATCTGCGTAGTAATACGGTTCATCAAGTGCAATATAAACAGCCATTTTGGTTACGGAACTTGTTCCTTGTGCATTGGAAACTGTAAGCGAAACTTCTTTCCATCCATGAGATGCGAAAGTAACTGATGGATTTTCTGATGTTGAAGAACTAGGAGTTCCTCCAGGGAATGACCAGCTAAAGGATGTTGGTATTCCATTATAGCTTGTATTTTTAAAAACAACAGGGTCTCCAACGCAAGTAAATCTTCTGTTGGTAGTAAAATCTGCTTTTGGAGCACAAGGAGCAGGTGAATTTACTCCTGTGAAAACTAAATTAGAATCTGAAACCAACACATTTCTCTGAGCCAAAGCTTGCGTTAACACCAATCTCATTTGAGCCGCTTGAGCAAGGGTAAACATGTTGGAACAATAAGAGTATTCCATGTAGTTTTGTATATTTTCTACTTTACCATAATCTCCAAGTAATCTAACGTTGTCTACAATAAATGAACCATCAATATCTTCTGCATTGTAGGCATAAATTCTAAAAGTTATAGAATTGTTGTCTTTTAATAAGTTAAAAGGTGCACCTGTTAATGATATTCTGTTAAAAGCAAATGTTCTGGCAGTATCTTTTCTCATGAAAATTACATTTCCAGATTGAATCTTCATGTTATTGGTATCTGCACTTCCAAATGTGGCATTTAAATTTGTCGCGTAATTATTTGCGCTAGATCTAATTACAAAAGTTCTAGGTCCACTTGCATTTCTTCCTACAGTAAAATTAACTCCGGTAATTTTCATTGCGTAGGGTAAACTGGGATTAATAGTAAATTCATAATATTTAGAGGTGTTTACATTTCCAGTTAAGTTAGCAAAAGAAGTTTCATTGTTTGCAGCTCCTGTTCCCCAATTGGAGAATTCAAATTGTCCACTACTTAGAGAATTGGCAGATAAGTCATTTGATGCTTTAAACGAAGAGAAATTTAATCCGTTAACATTTGGAATGCCTAAAGTATCTGTATTTCCTGAACTTGAAGTAACATTATTAAACAAGTAGATTGCAGCTAAGGCAGGAGATTCAATTGGATTAATGGAACAAGCATAATCATAAAGAGGGGAGCAGCTTAAATGTCCTTTTGTTTCTGGGGTATCAGGAACACCGTCATCACCACAAGCCACTTCAGGTTCATTTGTTCCACCCCATGTATGAGGTAAACTTAGATAATGACCTATTTCATGAGTTAATGTATTGTTGTGGCTTGGTTGCGATGTGCCAATAGTACCAACGTAATCATGCAATAGAATTACACCATCTTTTTCAGACATTGGGTTGTTGTTTACGGTTGAAGGATAATTAGAATAACCAGCAACACCATTTGCGCCAATGGTATTTGCCACCCAAACGTTTAGGTATCTTCTTGGATCCCACAAATTTAGTTTTGCATTGTCGTCTGATTGGTAAGTTTTGGTAGTTGCAATTCTATCAATACCATTGGTGCAATTACCGGCAGGGTCTTTTTGAGCAAGTCTAAATTGAATTTTTACATTCCCTATTAATGGAACAAACGGTGGAATTACATCAGCTAAGGAAGCATTTAATTTATTGTATGTTTTATTTAACTGGTCCATTTCATCAAAAATTTGAGCATCGCTTATGTTTTCAGGACCGTAGTTGTGAAGTATGTGAAATACTATGGGAATGGTGTAAACTACGTCATTTGAACTAGATCTCATTTGCTCAGAGTTTTGAAACAGTTGAGAATTTTGTAGTAGTTCTTTAAATTGTCTTTCATTCTCTAAAATGTTTGGATACTTATTAATGGCATCCCTGTGGTATTGATCTGTACCACAATTGAACTGAGAAAATGCATTTCCTCCGAACAAAAAGGAAAGAATTATTAATGATGTAAAGATTTTTATTTTCATGTTTTTATTTAATTTTATTTACTTGTTTTTACATTATGGGATAACAAAAATATGTTTAATATTTGAAAATTAAAATTCTAAGAAGAATTTAACAATTCTCTGAATAAATTTTTTGGAATAGTTTCTTTTAACCAATTAATTTTGAACATATTATTTATTTAAGAATTAATTTCGAATTCAAATTTAATGTAAATTGATTTTAGAAATTGAAAACTTACTCTTTTGGTTAGTTTTTAGAACCAAGTGGTTAATTTTATTACAATTTTGGTTAAAGTAAAACCTCTACTTATTTAAAAATTAGTCTTAAAGTTTTGGGAAACTCTTCATGTTCCAAACTATTTATCTTTTCTTTTAATGAATTAATTGTTTCTAACTCATTTAAACTAATTATTTTCTGAGATATTATTTCCCCTTCGTCGTAATGTTCGTTCACAAAATGAATTGTAATACCACTTTCTTTTTCCTTGTTATCTAAAACAGCTTGATGAACCTTGTTACCATACATTCCATTTCCACCATATTTTGGCAACAAAGACGGATGGATGTTTATTATTTTTTTTGGAAAGTTCTCTATAATTTTGTCAGAAATCTTTAATAAAAATCCCGCTAAAATTATAAAATCTATCGAGTTATTTTTTAGAGAGTTAATTAAAAAATCTGGAGAGAGGAAGAAGTCTTTTTTCCATAAAAAACAGGGAACTCCCAGTTGACGACAAATATTTATTACTCCTGCATCTTTGTTATTGGTAATAACTAATTCTACTTTATAAACCTTATTAGAATCTTTGCGGCTGTCGAGTATTAAATTTTTAGCATTACTACCTGCACCCGAAGCTAAAATTGCTATTTTATATACTTTGTTTTCCATTATAAAAATCTCTCTTTTCGCTGTAATATGGTTCTAAGGCCAATATTAATTATCAATTCGTTTTTATTTTCTAACTTATTGTTAACATTTCTATACGTAATACCACTCGATAAGTAAATATTACTATTTGAACTAAGTAAATAATAAGCTTGTAAATCGCCAATAATTAATTTGCTTTCTAAACCTTGCCCCACATAATTTCCATATTCATTTGGCCGTTTAAAAGATGGTTGATAAATGTTTTGTCCATAACTTAAATTGCCAGAAAGAGAATCTATTTTATCAAGACCAATATTGCAAAACATTAATGTCCCGCTTAGGCTTATTCTGTTGTTTAATTTGTAATTTAATTTTGCAATTAGTTCGCTAAAATTTGCTCCTAAAGGATGGGCCAATGGTTGATTAAAATGCCCAAAATTTTGCAAAACATTTTTATGAAAGTAGGTGTAAGGTCTCACATAATTCCACTCTGCAATAAAATCTAAATTTTTCCTCGACATAAAATCAAAATATTTGAAACCCAATTGAAAGCCTTGTTTGTTCTCTAGCCATCCATTTCTTGATTTTATTTCTTTTAATAAAAACTCGTCTAATATCAACTGACCGTATAAATACTTTTGTTTGTCGAGATTAAATCTTATATTTATTCCCAATAATGAATTATCCGGAGAGCCCACAGAATATTCTACGGGTCTGTAAAAAATTATTGGATTTAAATAGTTTGGTTCAAAAAAGTTGTTTCTTCCGCCTTGACTTCTGTTTTGAAAAACTATGGCTTCAAAGATACTTACATTAAATCTTGAACTAATATTCCAGCTCAAGTAATGCATACTTGAATATTTGTTTATATACCTGTTTCTTATGCCTTCGTTGCCTCTTATATCATATAGATTTGTAAATAAATTAACGTAGTTAAATTTCCATATTCTAGTTGTTATCATAAAATATGGATATGGTGCAGCATTATCAGACAAGAGTAACGATCTGTATCCATCGCCAAAAAAGTTTTTTCCATTTCCTATTTGAAAACTAAAGTATTTGTTTGGCGAAAATTTTATTCCTCCCACTTTGTAAAAAGTAGACCATACACCGTTACTTTGCTTTGTTGCAAAACCTTGCCCAGGAATAACTTTGGTAATGTTTACAATGCTGTCTAAATATTCTGGTAACCTGTAATCGGATAGCTGTAATTGCAAAAACCACGAAAACTTATTGTTGATTAATCCTCTGGATACTATTCCTGCATTAGCTTCAAAAAGCAAGTTTTTATTTCTACTGCTACTACCTACAATTATTTCTTTTATGGGAAAAAAATCTAAGTAAATTAATTTCTTTTTTTTGGAATTTTCTTCTCCTTTTTTGTAGTAAGAAATTAGACCATAATTTTTAAAAAAATTTAAAACTGAATATTTGTTTTCACCTTTTGTGTTAATGAAATAATTTGCTCCTCCATTGATGTTGTTATGAAATCTCTCTTTAAAAAAATTAGAATTAATTTCGTTGGAGTAGGGCTGACTAAAAATATCTGCAAGAAAAATTGTGTCAGATTTAGTAATTTTGTCAATACTATCAGAATAAAGTTTATTACTCCCAAATACTGAAAAGGTAGAAATCAATAAAAGAAAAGTAAAACAATAGTTACTCAAAATAAAAACCTTTTTGTTTTTGAATAATAAGGAAATTGGAGGCTTATCATTGGAATTGCAATAACTGCAAACAAAGAAAAACTCGGATTTAATCCTCTCGAAAAAAATGCCGTTAGAATAGAAATCAATGTAATTAAATAAATAATCATCACAGTTTTTTTGTGATTAAATCCTGCATCTAACAATTTATGATGAATATGATTTCGGTCTGCAGAAAATGGAGAGCGTCTTTCAGAAATTCTAATGATAAAAACCCTCATAGTATCTGTTAAAGGATAAAATAAAGCAGCAATAACTAATGCTGGTTTAGAAATTGCATCTAAAGGTGGCATTAGGTAATAACTTTTTTCATATTCTATAAGTTGAATAGAAAGAAATGCCATAACAATTCCAATAGTTAATGAGCCAGAATCTCCCATAAAAATTCTCGCTGGAGAAAAATTAAATCCTAAAAATCCAAGCAATGCCCCACCCAATGAAAACGCAAGGCAGCTTTCTACCGAGTTGCCAGAAAGTAAAAACCAAACTCCAAATACAATACATCCTAATAAACCAACTCCCGCTGCTAAACCATCTACTCCATCTATTAAATTATAGGCATTAACAACCACGATAATTGTAAACAACGACAGCAAAATAGACAAGCCTTCCGGAATTTCCTGAATGTCGAAAATTCCATGAAAGCCTTTTATTCTTACGTCGGCAAGCACAACCATAATAAGTGCGGCCAAAAAATGAGCTGCTAATTTTTTTAAAGGAGTTGTTCCAATTATATCATCCTTAATGCCTACAAAAAACATAATCATAATTGACGACAATAAAAAGTTAAACTTTTCTATGTAGGGCGAAGGGAAACAAATTCCATAACCAATAATTGTTGCAGCAAAAATCATTATTCCACCAATGGTGGGAATTTCGCCTTCGTGAAATTTCCTTTCTTTATCTGGCTTATCAATTAGATTTTTAAAAATTGCAACTTTTATCAGAACAGGAGTAAAATATACAACCACACAAAACGATAAAACAAAGGCGATAAAGTCCAATTCCATAAAATATTTTAATCCTTAAAAAATGCAAATATATCTCTTTGATGATATTTTGTATTTTTGCAATCAATTTTTTGAATGTAATCTTACTAAAAATAACAACTCAGTGCAAAAAAAAATAGGATTGTTTTTTGGTTCTTTCAATCCAATTCATATCGGACATTTAGCTTTAGCCAATTATTTTTTATCTTTTGCCAACTTAAATGAAGTTTGGATAATGGTTTCTCCTCAAAACCCATTCAAAACAAAAAGTTCATTGCTTAATTTTAGGCAACGTTTTAATTTGGTATACATGGCATTAGAAGATCATCCAAAAATTAAAGCCAGTAATTTTGAATCAAAACTGCCTGTTCCGTCCTATACATCTGTAACATTGGCTAAATTATCTGAAAAATATCCTAATTACGAATTTAATTTAATAATTGGCTCTGATAATTTAGTGGGATTAAAGAAATGGAAAAACATAGAGTATTTACTAGATAATTTTAAATTTTTAGTTTATCCAAGAGAAAGTGAAGAAGGAAAAATAGAGCAAATAGATAGTAGCATACTTCAACATAACTCAATCATCTTTTATGATGCTCCTAAAATTGAAATATCTTCCAGTTTTATTAGAAAATCATTAAAAGAAAAAAAAGATGTCACTTTTTTTATGCCTAAAATTGTTTCGGACTACATTACCGAAATGAAATTGTATTAAAATTAAATTTCTGCTTATTTGATTTTCTTGGTAATTTTTTAATAAATTTGATTTCATTATTTTTTTTACTAAAAATTATTAACTTTACATATCAAAAAAAGAAATTAACATGGCATCTACTGGTATAAATAAAGTAATTTTAATTGGCAATCTAGGAAGAGAACCAGAAGTAAAAACTACAGAACAAGGCATTAGAATTGCAAAGTTTTCTCTGGCAACAACAGAGGTTTTTAAAGACAAAGATGGTTCAAGAAAAGAACAAACAGAATGGCATAATATTGTTGCTTGGAGAGGCCAGGCAGATTACTGCGAAAAGAATTTAAAGAAGGGTACAACAGTTTACATAGAAGGGAAATTGCATACCAGAAATTGGGAAGATGCAAATAAAATACGTCAATACAGAACGGAAGTTGTTGCAGAAAGTATTTTAATCCTTTCGAACAGAAAAGATCAAAATTCCGAAATCGAAACCCAAGACCCATTTGGATTAATTGATGATGGAAGTAATATAGAATTTGAATAAAATACAAGAAATTGGACGACTCGGTCAGTTGGCATAATCTACTGTCTATTTTTTTTAATAATTTTAATCCAGCACCTGTATTTGGATTATTAGCAATGGTTGTATTGCTCTTACTTTCTGGTCTGGTGGCGGCTGCAGAGGTTTCTTTTTTTTCATTAGAACCCAAAGATTTTGATGCAATAAAAAAGGACAATTCTTCTTCTGCTGTAAAAATTCTTGAACTTTTAAGTCGCCAAAAAAAATTAATAGCAACACTGGTTCTTGCCCATAATTTTGTGAACATAGGTGTTGTAGTAATCTCCGAAACTGTTGTAGACTCAATTTTCTCTGAAAGTTTTAATCCACTTCAGATGTTTTTAATAAGGTTGATAGGTGTTACATTTTTAATACTTTTAATTGGAGAAGTAATTCCTAAAATATTTGTAAAACAACATGCTTTAAAAGGTGCATATTTATTAGTGTTCCCATTAGCAATTGCCGAAAAAATATTTTCCCCACTTAGTTTTTTACTTATAAAATCAACCATGTTTTTAGATAAGTTGATAAAAAAGCAGGAAGCAAATTTATCCATAGATGATTTATCTCAAGCCTTAGAGCTAACATCTAATGAGCACACACCAGAAGAAGAAAAGAAAATCCTCAAGGGAATAGTTGAGTTTGGAAATACCGAAGCAAAACAGATTATGAAACCCAGAATGGAAATGCTTACTCTAAAAGATTCTTTTCTATTTAACGAAGTTTTACAAAAAGTGATCGAAGGAGGTTTTTCTAGAATTCCCGTTTACGACGAAGATGCAGACGCAATTTCTGGAATTCTTTACGGCAAAGATTTATTGCCATATCTAAACGAGACCAATGATTTTAATTGGAAAAGTTTGTTACGTAAGCCATTTTTTGTTCCGCTAAACAAAAAGATTGATGACTTGCTCAAAGAATTTCAGAGCAAACGTATGCACATGGCCATTGTAGTAGATGAATATGGTTCTACAAATGGTTTAGTTACTCTTGAAGATATTATTGAAGAAATTTTAGGCGATATTAATGATGAGTTTGATGAAGACGAACTAATATATTCTAAGTTAGACAAAAATACATTTGTATTTGAAGCTAAAATAATGTTGAACGATCTTTACAGAGTATTAGAAATTGAGGGGGAAGAATTTGAAGAAAAAAGAGGAGATAATGATACGCTGGCTGGATTTATCTTAGAATTGAACGGTAATATGCCGCACAAAAATCAAAAAATAACTTTCGAAAATTATGAGTTTACCATTGAGTCGGTAGACAAACGTAGAATAAAAAGGGTAAAAGTAAAAGTGAACAATTCTATTGTTCCACAAAAAATGGGAAGCAAGGAAAATGGTTTTTTAGGTACTTTATTACTACTTATGGGTTTAATGTTCTTCTCTTCCTGTGAAAGTGAGTTTGTGCCAAAACCCAAAGGTTATTTAAGAATAGATTTGCCAAAGAAAAAGTACCATGTTATTGCAGAAAAGCTACCTTACCAATTTCAAATTCCTCAGTATGCTAAAGTAATTCCTTACAATGGGCCTCAGAAAGAAGACTATTGGGTAAACATAATCTATACTCCATTTAAGGCAACCTTGCACTTGAGCTATTTTAAAATAAATAACGATTTACCCAAACACATAGAAGATTCTAGAAATTTAGCTTATAAACATACAATAAAGGCAGAATTTATTAACGAAGAAAGGTATGAAAACATAGAAAAAAATGTTTTTGGACTTGTTTATTGGATTGGGGGGAATGCCGCATCCACCGCTCAGTTTTTTTTAACAGATTCTACCAACAACTTTCTCAGAGGTGCTTTGTATTACAACTGTTCACCAAATTCTGATTCTCTTGCTCCTGTAAATCAATACATTAATAAAGATATTGAGGTGTTGATGGAGAGTTTTAGCTGGGTTAAATAAGATATTATATATCCTCTAGTATATTGTATTGGCTACTATTTTTTATTTAAATAAACCTCTTTAGATTTTTGGTGTTATATTTGTCACGTTTTTAAATAAATAAAAATTATGGCCCAACAATTTACGGCTCCAAAGTTTCCAATTGTAAAACCTTCTATATACAATGAATTAAGAAAAAGAGTTCAAGATTATTTTGATAAAGAGGGTAAAGAAAGTACTGGAAATTTAAAATTATATACCAAGGCATTTGTTTTTGTAGGAGTTCTTCTTACTGTTTTTGTGCATGTTGTGTTTTTTACACCTGCTTGGTACTTCGCCCTGCTTGAATGTTTAGCAATGGGCATGGCCGCTGCAGGTATTGGTTTTAATGTAATGCATGATGGTAGCCACGGTAGTTTTAGCAAATCGGATATTCTAAACAAAACAGCCGCTTTTTCTTTAAATATTTTAGGTGGTAGCGCTTTTATGTGGAATATAAAACACAATCAAATACACCATAGTTTTACCAATGTAGATGGTGTAGACGACGATATTGAAGCAGGAATATTTTTAAGACTTGCCCCTAATCAAAAAAGGTATTTTTTTCACAGACTTCAGCACCTCTACTTTTGGGCTCTTTATTGTATTTTGTATATTTTTTGGATATTCTTTGCTGATTATAAAAAATATTTCACTTCAAAAATTGGCGAAGTACCAATTGGTGCAATGAAATGGAACAATCATCTTGTTTTTTGGTCGGGTAAATTATTGCACTTTGTGTTATTTGTTGCTATACCAATTTATGTTGTAGGGTTTTTACCTTGGTTGGTTGGATTTTTAGTTATGACATTCTCTACTGGATTAGTAATAAGTATTGTTTTTCAATTGGCTCACACTGTAGAGCACACTCACTTTCCTATGGCTGACGAAGAAACCAATAAATTGCCAGATGAATTTGCAATCCACCAAATAAAAACAACTGCAAATTTTGCTACTAATAGCAAAATTGTGTCTTGGTTAGTTGGAGGTTTAAATTTTCAAATAGAACACCATTTATTCCCTAAAATTTCGCATGTTCATTACCCTGCAATTAGCAAAATTGTTAAATCGGTTTGCCAAGAGTTTGGTGTAGAATACAACGAATATAAAACTTTGCCACAGGCTGTTGTAGCACATATTAGGTTTTTAAAAGAGATGGGAAAACCATCTATAGCCGCCTAACATTGGCACAATGCATTTAATCCTAACCTTAATTAAGGAGAGTTTTATTTTTGCAATTACTTCTTTATACGCCAATAAGCTGCGTACATTTTTAAGTTTGCTTGGTATAAGCATTGGTATATTTGCCATCATAAGTGTTTTTACAATTACAGATTCTTTAGAAAACAACATCAAAGGAAGCATATCTTCTTTGGGTGAAAACGTAATTTTTATACAAAAATGGCCTTGGTCTTTCGGCAGCGATTACCCGTGGTGGAAATACATGAACAGGCCAAACGTAACTATTGAAGAAGAAAAGCAAGTAAAAAAGAAATCCAAATTGGCACAAGCTGTTTGTTTTGTAGCTAATGGCTCTAAATCGGTAAAATACAAAACAAATAATGTAGAAAACGCAGATTTTGTTTTGGCAGGTCATGAATACGAAAAAATAAAAAGCTTTGAATTGGCCGAAGGAAGGTATTTTTCTGAGAGCGAATCGGCCACTGGCAAAAACCTATGTATTATTGGCAGCACCATTGCCGAGGCATTGTTTGGTGAACAATATCCTATTGGGAAACAAGTATTTTCTGGTGGAAGAAAACTTACGGTGTTGGGCGTTTTTGCAAAAGAAGGTTCAAGCATTGTAGGGAATTCATCGGATAATCAAATTCTGGTGCCAATTAACTTTGCACGAAATATAGTTGATTTAAGAAGCGAAAGATTAAACCCTACCATTAATGTAAAAGCAAAGGAGGGAATATCTAACGATGAGTTAATGAATGAGCTGAACGGAATTATGCGAAACATCCGAAAAATTAAACCATCGCAAGAAGAAAGTTTTGCTTTAAACGAAACTAATTTGTTGTCGCAAGGATTTCAGGGATTGTTCTTAATTATTGGAATAACCGGGTGGATTATTGGTGGATTTTCTATACTAGTTGGTGGTTTTGGCATTGCCAACATTATGTTTGTTTCGGTAAAAGAAAGAACCAATCAAATTGGCATTCAGAAAGCCTTGGGAGCAAAAAACTATTTTATTTTGTTGCAGTTTCTTATAGAATCGGTTGTACTTAGTCTTATTGGTGGTGCATTTGGACTCCTTATAATTTTTTCGGGAACGCTATTAGTTGCGACAATCTCTGATTTTGATATTTCACTCAATGCATCCAATGTCATTTTAGGATTTACTATTTCATTTATAATTGGAATTGTTTCGGGAATTGTTCCTTCTTATTCAGCCTCTAAATTAGACCCTGTAGAGGCTATGAGGTATTGATTTAATGCTGAAGAAAACACAACTAAATAGATTTCTTTGAGCAAAATAAGCCTTCTTTGTGAAGATTTGTGGCTTTTTTGTTTGCTCAGCCGCGGCGGAGTGGAATAGCCATCTTTGATTCATCTTCATAATTAGATAAAACTCTCAAAACAAAAAACCCCACCAAAATAAATTAGTGGGGTTTGTTTTTTCAACAAGAAAGATTTAGGCGTCTGCCAGCTCTTTTTTGGCTTCTATTTTAAATTCTTTTCTAAGTTTATCTACAAAGTCAAGTTTTTCCCAAGTAAAGGTTTCATATGTTTTTCCGTCTAAAGTAACGGTGCCTGGAATTCTTCCCATGTGGCCGTAAGCAGCAGTAGTTCTATAAATGGGGTTTCTTAGTCCTAATCTTTTTACAATTGCACTTGGTCTCATATCAAAAACATGCGAAAGTTTAACAGCAATTTCTCCGTCTGTTAATTTTTTTCCGTCTTCAGATTTTGCATGGCAAGTTCCATAAGTATTAACATACAAACCAACTGGCTCGGCAACACCAATAGCGTAAGCCACTTGTACCAATGCCTCGTCACATACACCTGCAGCTACTAAGTTTTTAGCAATATGTCTAGTTGCATAGGCAGCAGAACGGTCTACTTTTGAAGAATCTTTTCCACTAAAAGCACCACCACCGTGAGCACCTTTTCCACCGTAGGTATCAACAATAATTTTTCTTCCTGTTAATCCTGTATCACCGTGTGGGCCTCCAATAACAAATTTACCTGTTGGATTAATATGGTATTTAATGTCTTTGCCAAATAGTTTTTGAATACGTTTTGGTAATTTTTTTAATACTCTTGGTATTAAAACAGAAATAACATCTGCTTTAATTTTTTCAAGCATCACTTTCTCGTCAGCAAAATCATCGTGTTGGGTAGAAATTACTATTGTTTCTATTTTTTCGGGTTTGCCTTTATCAGAATATTGTATAGTAACCTGAGATTTAGCATCAGGTCTTAAGTATTTCATTTTTTTTCCTTCTTTTCTTATATCCGCTAAATCTTGCAAAAGCAAATGAGATAACTCAAGTGGAAGTGGCATATAATTGTCGGTTTCTTTGCTGGCATAGCCGAACATCATTCCTTGGTCGCCAGCACCTTGTTCTTCGTCGTTCCCTCTGTCAACACCTCTGTTTATATCGGCAGATTGTTCGTGCAATGTGTTTAAAATTCCACAAGAAATAGCATCAAACTGGTATTCAGATTTATTGTATCCAATTTCACTGATTACTCTTCTTACAACTGATTGAACATCTACTTTTCCTTTTACTTCGGGTGTAGTTTTAATTTCGCCTCCTACAACAACTAATCCTGTTGTTACAAAAGTTTCACAAGCCACTTTGGCACTGCTGTCATAACGCAAAAATTCGTCAATTATGGCGTCTGAAATTTGGTCTGCAATTTTATCAGGATGACCTTCTGATACTGATTCTGAGGTAAATAAATATGACATATTTTTTTTTTGGTCGGCAAATTTAATAATTTATTTATTCTATTTACCCTAATTGTTTAATATTTTAAAATTTTGGTACGATTTTAAACGTTTATTACTCAAATTTTAAACTAAATTTGCATCTCATTTTTTTATATGTTAAGTTTTATTTCAAAAATATTCGGCAGTAAATCCGACAGGGATTTAAAAGATATCCGTCCTTTGGTAGATGAAATTCATGCTGCTACTTCAAAAATTCAATCACTTTCGAATGATCAATTAAGGCAAAAAACAATTGAATTCAAAAGAAAGATAAAAGAGAATACTCTTGACGAAGAAAATAAAATTTTGAGCCTAAAAGAAAAAGCAGAATTGGCTGAAACAGATTTAGCAGAAAAAGAAAGCATTTATGCTGATATTGACAAGATTAAAAAAGAAGTTAAGGAAAAAATAAAAACTACTTTAGATGAAATTCTGCCAGAAGCATTTGCCGTAATAAAAGAAACAGCAAAAAGATTTAAAGAGAACGATAATATTGAAGTTACTGCCACTGATTTTGATAAAGAATTAGCATCAAAAAAGAAAATAAATCTTAATGGAGATAAGGCAGTTTTTTCTAACACGTGGAATGCTGCAGGCTCAAAAATTACTTGGGACATGGTGCATTATGATGTTCAACTTATTGGTGGAATTGTTTTGCACCAAGGCAAAATTTCGGAGATGGCTACCGGTGAAGGTAAAACCTTGGTGGCAACTCTACCTGTATATTTAAATGCATTAGCCGGAAAAGGCGTACACCTGGTAACCGTTAACGATTATTTAGCTAAGCGTGACTCTGAATGGATGGGACCATTAATGGAGTTTCATGGACTTAGAGTAGATTGTATAGACAGGCATGAACCAAACTCCGAAGCAAGAAGAAGTGCTTATTTAGCAGACATAACATATGGCACCAACAATGAATTTGGTTTTGATTATCTTAGAGACAACATGTCCAGAAATCCCGAAGATTTGGTGCAACGTGAACATTGGTATGCCATTGTGGATGAAGTGGATTCGGTATTGATAGACGATGCAAGAACTCCATTAATTATTTCGGGACCTGCACCAAAGGGCGATGACCACGAATTTTTTGAGTTAAAACCAAAAATTGAAAAATTAGTAAATGCACAAAGAAATTACGTGAATACTGTGTTGGCCGATTCCAAAAAGACATTGGCAACTAACGATAAAAAGAAAGAAGAAGAAGGCGGCTTTTTATTGCTAAGAGCACACAGGGGTTTGCCAAAGAATAGTGCTTTAATAAAGTTTTTGAGTGAACCTGGAATGAAAGCATTGTTGCAAAAAACAGAAGCATTTTACTTGCAAGACCACAGCAAAGAAATGCCTAAAGTTGATGCCGAATTATTTTTTGTGATTGATGAAAGGCACAATACAATTGAACTTACAGAAAAAGGAATAGACCTAATCTCAAGTTCTACAGAAGATGCCAAGTTTTATGTTTTGCCAGATGTAGGAAGTGACATGGCAGTTGTAGAAAAATCTGCACTATCCAATGAAGAAAAGCTAGCAAAAAAAGAAGAAATAATGAGGTTGTATTCTATACAATCAGAAAGAGTGCACACTATAAATCAACTATTAAAATCATATACACTTTTCGAAAAAGATGTAGACTATGTGGTAATGGACAACAAGGTGAAGATTGTTGACGAACAAACAGGTAGAATTTTAGATGGAAGAAGGTATTCCGATGGACTGCACCAAGCTATTGAAGCAAAAGAAAATGTAAAAGTAGAGGCAATAACGCAAACCTACGCTACTGTTACTTTGCAAAATTATTTTAGAATGTACAATAAGCTTGCCGGCATGACTGGTACTGCCGAAACAGAAGCAGGTGAGTTTTGGGATATTTATAAATTAGATTGTGTAGTAATACCTACCAACAGAAATATTTCTAGAACAGACAAAGAAGATTTAGTTTACAAAACAAAACGAGAAAAATACAATGCAGTTATTAATCAAATATCTGAAGAAACTGCCAAAGGAAGACCAATACTTGTAGGAACTACTTCTGTTGAGATCAGTGAATTGTTAAGCAAAATGCTTAAGATGAGAAATATTCCTCACAACGTGTTAAATGCAAAACTCCACCAAAAAGAGGCCGATATTGTGGCAATGGCAGGTTTATCTGGAACAGTTACTATTGCAACAAACATGGCCGGTAGGGGAACAGATATT
Source organism: Bacteroidota bacterium (assembly GCA_037131955.1). Lineage (GTDB taxonomy): Bacteria > Bacteroidota > Bacteroidia > UBA4408 > UBA4408 > CAIMMJ01. The sequence continues at coordinate 9,105 of JBAXQC010000011.1, read as the reverse complement.
AAGCTTGGGCCAAATGTTAAGGATGCAGGTGGATTAGCAATTATAGGTACTGAAAGACACGATTCTAGAAGAGTTGATAGGCAGTTGAGAGGTAGAGCCGGCCGTCAAGGAGATCCAGGTTCATCGCAGTTTTTTGTTTCGCTGGAAGATGAATTAATGCGATTGTTTGGTAGCGATAGAATTGCTGGATTAATGGATAGATTAGGAATTGAAGAAGGAGAAGTTATTCAACATTCCATGATTACTAAATCTATTGAACGTGCTCAAAAGAAAGTAGAGGAAAATAATTTTGCTACTAGAAAAAGATTGCTAGAATACGACGATGTAATGAATTCTCAGAGAGAAGTTATTTACACACGTCGCCGTCATGCCTTGTATGGCGATAGATTAGCAGTAGATATTTCTAACGCTTTTTACGATTCCGTTGAATCAATGGTAACAGAATTTCAGGACAATAAAAACTACGAAGGATTTTCTCTTGAAATAATAAAAATGTTTTCAATTGAATGTCCTGTTGCAGAAGAAAAGTTCTTTAAAACAAACAAAGAAGATTTAATAAACTTACTATTTGATGCAGTGCAAAATCACTACCATCAAAAAAATAATCATTTGGCAGAATTAGCTTTTCCTGCTATCAAAAATGTATACGAAAACCAAGCACATCTCTACGAAAACATTGTTTTTACTATAACTGATGGATTAAAAACTATGCAAGTAGTTATTAATTTAAAGAAAGCGTTTGATGGAAAAGGTCAGGAATTAATTTCTGGAATAGAAAAAGGCGTGGTATTAAATATAATTGACGATTATTGGAAAGAACACTTAAGAGAAATGGATGAATTAAAGCAATCGGTGCAAAATGCAGTTTACGAGCAAAAAGACCCTTTGTTGGTGTATAAATTTGAATCCTTTAATTTATTTAAAAACATGGTTGATGCGATGAACAAGGAAATAGCATCATTTTTAATAAAAGCATTTTTGCCACAAGAAAGCCAAAAAGAAGTAAAAACAGTAAAAGCACCAGAGAAAACAGATTTAAGCAAGGTAAAAATTAGTAGAACCGATAATGTTTCTTCAACAGGCGGTGGAGCCCCAAATTATACAAGCGGCGATGGTGGAGAAGAAGAAAAGCCGAAGTTACAGCCCATAAGAGCAGAAAAAACGGTTGGCCGAAACGATCCTTGCCCATGTGGAAGTGGAAAGAAATTTAAAAGCTGCCATGGATTAAATGCTTAAAAAAACTTTTTAAAGCTAAAAAACACTCTTGAATCCTTAAAAAGCCATTAGTTTTTTTATTTTTTATACTCTTAAAAGCAAAATCATTATTATTGTTGCATAAAGTATTTAAAAAAGTTAATTTTGTTGATTATCAAGTTTAAAATTTAATATGAAAAAAATTTTCTCGGTTCTCCTATTATTTTTATTCATCACTACTGTATCGCTTGGACAAACAATCTATTGGAGCGAAACATTTGATGCACCAGCAGGTGGAGCTAATAATAACAATGCAGGTGTTGGTTGGCCATCCACAGGTGTTCCTACGCCAGGTGGAGGGCCAAATGGAAACTTTCTTGGTATCTCTAATAACTGGTCTATTGGAAACTCAGGTCTTTGTGTTGCAGGTAATAATCTTTACATTACACCTACTGGTATTGGTACAAATACATATTTGTCTGATATTGAAACGGATAAACTAATGTCTTCACCTACAATCTCAAATTCAGGAGTTACCGCCATTTCAATAAAATTTACTTATAGATGCAATGGTGTTGCGGGTTCAGACTTTGGGCAACTCGGTTTCAGTAATGATGGAGGTACATCCTGGAACTGGTTAGCAACGCAATATGCAGGTGTTTCAAATTGTACTCAGGTAACTGTTCCTGTTCCTGCAATTTATGATAATATTGGAAATTTTAAATTTGCATTTAGATTTATTTCTGTCGCAACATCTTGTGCAAGTTGTGATCCTCCTTTTAATATCGATAACATTGAACTTAGCGGTAATGTTGCAGGTGCAGCCACAATAACCACAAGTGCTTTGCCCAATGCTACTGTATGTGCTGGTGCAACGTTTAACGTTCCTTTTACAACAACTGGAACTTTTAATGCAGGCAATCAATTTACAGCTCAATTATCTGATGCCTCAGGTAGTTTTGCTTTCCCAACTAATATAGGTAGTGCAACTACAAGTCCAGTTTCAGTAACTATCCCTGGAGGCACTCCCCCGGGAAGTGGCTATTTGATACGAATTGTTTCTTCTAACCCAGTAGTAACAGGCACAGCTTCTGTCACAACTCTCACTGTAAACGCCTCGCAAGCTTTAGCGGTTTCTTTAACTGCCGATGCAACTAGTGTTTGCCCAGGTGCAACGGTTAACTTTACTGCTACTCCTGGGCAAACGCTTACAAATGCCACCTATGCCTGGACAGTTGGAGGATTTCCCCAAGCGGGACAAACAACGTCAACGCTTTCTGCTCCCATCAATACCAACAACACAATTGTTCAAGTAACTCTTACTACTACCGATGCTTGCTTTAGTCCGGCAACAGCAACTGCTAACGTTACAATTTCAACTGCTGGTCAGGCACTAACAGTATCAGTTATTGCAAGTGACGATACAATTTGTGCTGGAGATAATGTAACATTTGCAGCAACAACAAGTCCTGCAGTTTTAACAAATGCAACTTATACTTGGTTTGAAGATGGGATTCAGGCCCAAACAGGGGCATCTCCAATTTACTCTACAAGCTCACTTCTTGGCTTAACTGCTATAACGGTTACCGTAAATTCTACAGATGTTTGTTTAGATAATTCTTCCGATACTTCACCACCTGTATTGGTTTTACAGCAATCAACACCACTTGTTGCAAATATTACTGTATTCCCAAACAATAATCCTTGTCCTGGGGCTCCGCTAACTTTTACTGCTAATGTAGCCCCTGCCAATGTTAGTGGATTAACGTATCAATGGAAAATAAACGGTAACGATGTTGCAGGGCAAGTATTATCAACATTTAATACCACCACTTATGCCGATGGAGATGTCATTACGGTGGTTGTTACATCAAATGATCCGTGTGTAACTGGTTCTCCCGAAACTTCAAATATAATTACAATTACATTTTCATCGGGCCAAGAAGCCAGCGTAACCGCTACAGCCAGCCAATTAGAGGTTTGTTCTGGCACTCCTGTAACTTTTACTGCATCACCTGTAAATGGAGGTGTAACACCAGTATATACTTGGTTGGTTAATGGTGTTCCAACAGGTGGCAGTGGACCCGTTTTTACCTCTGCTGGTTTAGTTGGTGGGGCTACAGTGCAAGTGGTGATGCAGTCATCAGAAACATGTGTTTCAAATAACCCTGATACTGCAGATGTTACGATTACGGTAATACAAAGTGTTCAACCTACAGCAGTATTAAACGAAAGTATAAAATTATGCTCCAATTCCGCAGGTAGAATTATTGCAACAGTATCTCCTTCGGGAGGAACATTAAAATGGACTGTAAATGACTTGCCAAATACTGTAATAGGCAGCTTTTACACCGACTTAAGTAATGTTGGTGACGAAATTCGTTTATACTACGTAGATATTCCAGGCTGTGTATTTGTAGACTCTTTAGCATCAAATAGTATAGTAGTTCAATTATATAATGCACCTATTGTTGACCTTGGCGAAGATTTAACCATAACTTATGGCGATGAAGTGCAGTTAAACGCTAGTATAACACCTAATAATTCAATCTATTCGTGGACACCTTCAAATTATTTAAATTGTACACCGCTAGTTACAAATTGTTTGAACCCATTTGCAAATCCTACCGATACGTCCAATCTTTTAGTATTAGTAGCTGCCGACCCAATTACAGGTTGCACCAACTCAGATTCCATTATAATTTACGTAAAAACAAACTACGACATTTTTATTCCTACAGCATTTTCTCCTAATGGCGATGGCAATAATGATGTATTATACGTTAGAAACCCTCCAAAGCAATTTAAACCCGGAGAATTTTTATTTAGGATATACAATGAATATGGAGAGAAAATTTTTGAAACAGAATACAAAGAGTTTGGATGGGATGGTAAATACAGAGATAAATTTGCATTACCAGGAGTATACATGTATCACCTTACAGGTTTGTATGCCGATGATAAGCCAATTGACCAAAAAGGTAAATTTTTATTAATGAAATAAATCAATAAATCAAATGAAAAAATTTTACAGTCTTTTAATTATAGTAGTTTTAATTGGTTCTGATTTGTTTGCGCAGGAGTTTAATTTCACGCAATATGGTGTTAATCCACTTTATTTAAATCCAGCAAATACAGGAGTGATGAACAGAGATGTAAGGGCAGGTGTAACATACAGAGATCAGGGCAGATCAGTTTCAAAATCATACAGTTCTGCCGCTGCAAACATTGATCTTGCCTTGTATCCTAAAGGTAAAGGAACAGATTTTTGGGGATTTGGTTTGTTGGCAACAAGGCATACACAAGGATTTTTTGATTTTAATACTGTCTCGGTAAATGTTTCAGGAAGTTATACAAAATCATTAAATGCAGATGGTAGTTCATTTTTGTCTTTTGGTTTTATGGGTGGATATGCCCAGCAGTCAAGAACGGATGCTGTTAACCAATTAACGTGGGACAATCAATGGAGTACTACCAAGTATAAATTTGATGGTTCTTTGCCAACCAATGAAGATGACTTGACGTTTAATGGCAGAAGAAATTTTAATTATTCAGACTTTGGTGCCGGTGTTTTGTACAATGGTATAGTAAACCCTAATTTACAAGTGAATGCTGGCTTAGCTTTAAGTCACTTAAACAGTCCTAATATTTCTTTTTCAAATTCATCTGAAGCAAAAAAAAATCCAAAATTGGCTTTTCATGGTACTGCAGAAATTGCCTCAGGATTTGATTCTAAAATTAGACTTGTTCCTACATTTTTATACTTAAGACAAGGTCCCCAGCAAATGCTAAATACAGGTGTTTTTGTTAAGTTTATTTTAGGTGCAAACTCAAAATACACGGAGTATAGAAAGGAATCTTCATTTTCTGGAGGATTACAGTACAGAGTAAAAGATGCGATAAGTCCTATGGTAAAATACGAAATAAATTCTTATACTATAGCTGCCTCTTATGATATTACAACATCTACTCTAAGAAATATTAACAATAGCGTTGGGGCATTTGAAATTACTTTAATTTACAATGGCAAAACAAATTTTGGTAGCAAAGGGAAGAGTAGAAAATTACGATTTTTGTAAATAGCAATTATTAAACTTATTAAAAATGGTTTATTTAGAATTTGAAAAGTCACTTGAGGTTTTATCTAATGAAATAGAAAAAATAAAAAAGGTAGGTTCCGATTCAAATGTGGATGTATCTAAAGCAGTAAACGAATTAGAACAGAAACTTAAAGATAAAAGAAAGGAAGTATACACAAATCTTACACCTTGGCAACGAGTTCAGGTCTCTCGTCATCCCGAACGGCCATATACCATAAGTTACATAAATGCAATAACAGATAATACTTGGATAGAATTGCACGGAGATAGAGGCGTAAAAGATGACAAAGCAATGGTGGGTGGTTTTGGCAGAATTGATGGCAGAACAGTTATGTTTATAGGCCAACAAAAAGGTATTAATACCAAAATGAGGCAAATAAGGAATTTTGGTATGGCCAATCCCGAAGGCTATAGAAAGGCATTGAGGCTAATGAAATTAGCCGAAAAGTTTAATAAACCCATTGTAACATTTATTGATACTCCTGGTGCCTTTCCAGGCTTAGAGGCCGAAGAAAGAGGACAAGGTGAAGCAATTGCAAGAAACTTAATAGAAATGTTTCAACTAAAAGTTCCTGTAATCTGCATTGTTCTTGGTGAAGGTGCTTCTGGCGGTGCTTTGGGAATTGGTATTGGCGACAGAGTTCTGATGCTTGAAAACACATGGTATTCTGTAATTTCTCCTGAGTCATGTTCATCTATTCTTTTTAGAAGTTGGGACTTTAAAGAACAAGCCGCTTCATCCTTAAAGCTTACAGCAGAGGATATGCTTGCAAATAAATTAGTAGACGGAATAATAAAAGAGCCTTTAGGCGGTGCTCATAGCAATCAAATTGGCATGCACCTTACAGTTAAACTTGAAATCTTAAAACAGCTTGAATTTTTGGATAAAATGGACTCACAACATAGGATTGACGAACGAATAAAAAAATTCTGTGCAATGGGTGTTGTAGTTGAATAATTTTTGATGTTCTATAAAATTTACTTTTTAAAATGATTTCATGTGAATCAAAACCCAATTTTAATTTTAAAAAAATATTGGGGTTACGATTCTTTTAGACCCTTACAACAAATAATAGTTGAAGAAGTTATTGTTGGCAGCAATGTTTTGGCTTTGCTGCCTACTGGCGGAGGGAAATCTGTATGCTTTCAGGTGCCTGCAATGCTTATGGATGGACTATGCTTAGTAGTAAGTCCTTTAATTGCATTAATGAAGGATCAAGTAGATCAGCTGAACAAAAGAGGTATAAATTCAGAAGCAATTTTTTCGGGACTAAGCTCAAATGAAATTGAAATAATTTTTGAAAAGTGTAAAAAAGGGGAAATCAAATTCCTTTACGTTTCGCCAGAAAGGATAAAAACTAGAATTTTTTTGGAAAAAATTTCTAGTATTAAAATTTGTTTGCTGGCAATAGATGAGGCTCATTGTATTTCGCAGTGGGGATATGATTTTAGGCCTTCCTACTTAGAAATTTCAAGTATAAAAAAAATTTTTCAAAATGTTCAAACAATTGCACTTACTGCTACTGCAACAAAAACTGTTCAAAATGATATTTTAGATAAATTAGAAATTAAAAATGCAAAAGTTTTTAAGGACTCTTTTAAGCGTGAGAATTTAATCTACTATTCTGTAAACGAAGAAAATAAGTTACATAGACTTTTAAGAATTACATCAAGGCTGCCCGGTTCAGGTTTATGTTATGTTAGGAGTAGAAAAAAAACAGAAAAAATTTCTACTTTTCTGAATAATAATGGAATAATTGCAGCACCATACCATGCTGGTCTTTCGCCAGAAATTAGAGAGAGAACGCAAGAAAGTTGGATAAAGGGAACAACCAGAGTAGTTGTTTGTACTAATGCTTTTGGAATGGGAATAGACAAACCCAATTGCAGATTTGTAGTGCACCTTGATTTGACTGAATCTCCAGAAGCATATTTTCAAGAAGCAGGCAGAGCAGGCAGAGATGGATTACCTGCTAAAGCAATTTTATTGTTTCAGAATTCTGATGAATTGGAGGCTCTAGAAAATCTGGAGCTATCTTTTCCACCAATTGAAGAAATAAAAAGAGTGTATCAATGTTTGGCTAACTATTTTCAGATTCCCGTTGGATCAGGCAATGAACAATCGTATGAGTTTTCTATTGATAATTTTTGTGTAATATACTCTCTAAGACCAATTATTGTTTATAATTCTTTAAAATGGCTGGACAAAGAAGGTTTTTTAATTTTTAATACAGAATCCATTTTGCCCTCTCGACTCAGATTTATTTACTCTCCCGAGCAACTTTATGATTTTGAACTAAAGAATAGAAAATTTGAAAGTTTTATAAAAACTATTCTAAGAACATACAATAGCCCATTTAAAGAGTTTGTGAAAATAAATGAATTTGAAATTGCAAAAAAGTGTAATTGGCCTATTGATAAAGTTAAAGAATTACTTCTACTATTTGATAAGAACAAAATAATTGAATATCTACCCAAAATAAAATCTGAACAGATTATTTATACGGCACCAAGGCAAGAGTCTAATTTTCTTGTTTTTTCAAAAGACATTTATTGGTTTAGAAAAAAAGAAGCACAACGTCGTCTTAAAATAATGATTGAATTTGGCAAGTCAAGTAATGTTTGCCGAAGTATATTTTTGCTCAATTATTTTGAGGAAACAAAGTCTGAGCCTTGCGGAAAATGCGACGTGTGCTTGTTAAATAAAAGAAGTAATATTTCGGATTTAGAATTTGATACTATCACTGCAAAAGTTAGAGAAATATTGATGGAAAAACCAATCAATTTAAAAGAATTATTGGTTCAAATTTCAATAAACAACGAAAACAAAGTAATTGATGTCATTAGATGGTGGATGGAAGAAGGAAGAATTATTGAAGAAAAAAATTTTGAGTTAAGGTGGACGGAGAAGTGTAGTTAACATATTATTTTATTGTTAAATTATTTACTTTTTTATGAAAACTAATTTTATGTTTCGTCATTTCGTTCAAACTATGCATCTCATCGGCTAAAATAGTCATTTCATAGAATGTTAATAAAAGTTTGCAGTTGTTAAGAAATTTGTTTAGATTTACTAGCTTTTTAGTGCGAAAAAAACTAAGAAATTAAGGCAAAAAAATTAATTTTCAAATAGAAAAGTAATAATCAGCAGTTAAAAGCTGCTCAAAAATATAAATGAAATTTGACTATCGCCTATGAAAATTTTTACTAGAATCTCTTCACTACTTTTTCTTTTCTTGTTTGTTGTTAGAATAAACGTATTCGCCATAGTTATTCCACCTCCTCCCCCCTCAGGTCCGCCAGTAGCACTTTTTTTTAGTGCTGAAAACCCAACAAGTTTCTGCTCAGGTGCTCAATTTAATATTAATTTTACCTACGACAATTTGGTTCTTCAAAATGGAGAGGTTGTGTCGTTAGAAATTTCTGATGTGAATGGAGTATTTTTAACTAATCCACTAATTGGTGGCGTTTCACCAACATCTATTGGCAGTATTAGCACAACTTTTCCCGCTGTTTCTAATTCTGAAACAAGATTTATAAGATTAAAAGCAACAAGGCAAGATGGAATAATTTTCCTTTCAGATCAAGTTCAAATAACAATAAATCCGAGGCCACAAGCAATAGCAACAGCAAATGGCCCAACAACCTTTTGTGCTGGTCAATCTGTAACACTTTCAGCTAATATTGATCCCGAAATTGTTACTTATTTATGGAGTGACGGATCAAGCTCATCAAATATTTTTGAAACTTCAGTAGAGGTTAATTCAAATGGCAATTATACACTTACAGTTACCAATACTTATGGTTGTTC
>JBAXQC010000010.1:0-57903 GCA_037131955.1 Bacteroidota bacterium | reverse complement strand
ACGTGAGTGTGCCGCCGAAATAAATCCTACTTCGTAACCCGATGGGCCAAAATAAATTCCTTGCTCCAATAAAAAGTGATATAGCTTTTTAAAATATTCCATAGAGGCAGAATCAATTTGAGAGGCAGCATTTATTTCTTCTTGTTTTGAAAATGCCATCCAAAATATAGAACCCATTGCAAACATCTTAAAAGGGTAATTTTTTGTGGCAGCAAATTCATTTAATGAATTGGTAAAATAGTTGCACAAAGAATTTATTTTATCATAAAATCCTGGTTGCAAACATTGACTAAGTTGCTCCAATCCTGCTGCCATTGCCACTGGGTTGCCGCTTAAGGTTCCTGCCTGATATACATTTCCTTCAGGAGCTATATTGCTCATAATTTTTGCTGAACCACCATAAGCACCAACCGGCAAACCTCCACCAATAATTTTCCCAAAAGTTATAATGTCTGGTTTAATTCCATACAAACCCGCTGCGCCCGAAAACCCAATTCTAAACCCACTTATTACTTCATCAAAAATTAATAATACACCGTAAGTTTTGCACAAACATTGTAAGCAAAACAAAAATTCTTTGCTCTGCAATAACAATCCATTGTTTGCTGGCACTGGCTCAATAATTATGGCTGCAATTTTATTTGCATATTTTTTTAAAGTTTCCTTTACAGCCATTATATCATTTAAGGGCAATACAATAGTTTCGTTTGCAAAAGACTCAGGAACACCAGCGGAACTGCTTGTTCCAAAGGTTGCAAGTCCTGAACCTGCATTTACTAAAAGACTATCAACGTGTCCGTGATAACACCCATCAAATTTTATTATTTTATCTTTACCTGTAACACCTCTTGCCAATCTAATAGCAGACATAACGGCTTCTGTTCCACTACTCACAAATCTAATTTTTTCTAGGTAATCGTGATTACTAATTATTAGTTCTGCTAGTTTATTTTCAAGTTCTGTTGGTGCACCAAAAGACGTTCCATTTACAATTGTTTCGGATATTTTTTCTGTTACTTTATCATTTGCATGACCAAGAATTAATGGACCCCATGAGCAACAAAAATCTATGTATTCATTTTCATCTGCATCCCAAATTCTACTTCCTTTTCCTCTTTTTATAAATACAGGCGTTCCGCCCACAGATTTAAATGCTCTAACAGGAGAATTTACTCCACCTGGAAATAATGAATTGGCAGTCTTAAAAAGTTCAATGCTTTTTTTATTATTAATCATTTTTTATTTCAATTTTTTAAACTAATTTTTTGAACAACTTGCTCATAAATACCTTTCATTTGTTCAGGTTGAGAAGCATAATATTTTAAACTTGAATCGAATTGTGCCGCAGATATTTTATTTTCTTTTAGTATAGAATCATACATTTTACTTGAATTTAAATGTATAAAATCTTTGGGTTGATTAGATTTTAGTTGAAGTAGTGCATCTGTTAAATGTATATCGCAAAGCACGTCTACCATGACCTCCTTTTTTAGAATATTTGCCGGTTTTTCATTACCTTTTTTTTCTTTACAAGAAATAAAACACAACAAAAAAACTACGCTAAAAAATAAGAAGTAAATTTTTCTAAAAATTATCATTCAAGCATCATATAAGATCATCGGTTGCAAAAATAGGAAGTAACTAATGTTGCTGCAACAGAAACATTTAAAGATTCAGCAAATTTAGAGCTGCTGCCAACAATTACTACTTTATGAGTAAGTAAGCTTAGCAAATTTTCACTAATTCCGTTTGCTTCACTTCCTAAAACTAAAAAACAAGGCTGTGGCTCAATTGTTTTATATGAAACACCATCTAATGTTGTGCCTATAATTGGAATATTTAATGTTTTAATTTCTGGTGATTTAAAAAATAATTCTAAAGATTCTACATAAACAACATTTACGTTAGAGAAAGAACCCATGCTGGCTTGGATAACTTTTGGATTAAAAAGCTCTACTGTAGATTTGCTGCAAATAATATTTTTTATTCCAAACCAATCGGCCAATCGAATTACTGTTCCTAAGTTACCCGGATCAGAAATGTCGTCCAAAATTAGGGATACACTTTCCTTTAAAGAATCACTAATTAATTTGTGCTCATAAATTTTTGCAACAGCAAAAACAGGCTGTGGATGTTGTAAAGAAGAAATATTATAAAGCTGCTTTTCTGTTATTATTTCTACTGGAGTATTGGTTTTTCTTACTTCATTTTTTATTTCCTCAAAGTAATTTTGAGTGGTACAAATAAGCTCAAAAGGAAATTTTCTTGAAAGCAAGTCCAAGATAATTTTTTTGCCTTCTACCAAAAATTTTTGCTGGGCCTGTCTTCCTTTTTTAGTAGAAAGTTGTTTTAATTGCTTTTCCTGATTATTACTTAACATGTATTAGTGAACTAAATAACGTTTCTTTTTTTTGAAACAAGGTATAATTATTGAATATTTGCAAATATACTTTGAGGATTGATTAAATTTTTAAAATACACCACTTTTCTTTTGGTTATTGCAAGCTTGTATTCTTGTAACAATACATTTTATTTAAAGAACAACGAAAAGCTGCTCGGTGGAATATCTATTAAAATAAAAGGAGATCAACGGAATGTAAACAAAGATGATTTATTGCCTATTTTGAAGCAGAAGCCCAATAAAAAAATCCTTGGAGTTTTAAAGTTTCATTTAGGGGTATATAATTTTGCAAAAAGAGGAAAGGAAAGAAAATGGAAAAAATGGCTAGTAGATAATGTTGCAGAAGAGCCTGTAATTTATGATTCAATTTTAAAAAATAAATCCACACAGCAAATAAAATTATTTCTCAATAAAAAAGGATACTTTGATTCTACAGTAAAAGACACCGTGATCACAAGAAAAAAAAGAGTTAGAGTAATTTATTCAGTAAAAACTTTAAGCCCTTATCTAATTAATTCAATTAACTATTCTATCAAGGATACGGCATTGTCTAACATAGTTTTTAATGACACTACTCATTCTCTTATCAAAAGAACATTTGTATTTGACCAATCAAAACTAGAAAAAGAAAGAGAACGTATTTCTAACCTTTTTAAAAACAATGGATACTTTTACTTTACTGTAGATTTTGTAAGATTTAAAGTGGATAGTTTCATGAAAAACAAATTGGTGAATGTAGAAGTTGAAATAAAAGACCCCAGCGATTTTATAAACATAAATTTAAAAGATAAAACTAAGCACAATAAGTATTTTATCCGAAAAATTGTTGTTTATCCTGAATATGATTTTTTAACCGTGGAATCAGAATATTTTGAAAATAAAATTTCCGGACAAAATATTGTTTTTATGAACAAAGGAAGGCAAAGGTATAGGAAAGATTTATTTTTAAATTCCATGTTTATTGTTCCAAATGAACCATACAATTTAACGGATGCAAATTTAACTTATGATAGATTATCGCAGTTAAAAATATTTGGTTCAGTAAAACTAGAATTTAATAATGTAACAGATTCGAGTGGCTATTTTTTAGATGCAGTTTTAAAATTGGGTAGAACAAAATCGCAATCATACTCGCTAGAATTACAAGGAACAAATAGTGCTGGAAACTACGGAATTCAGGGTAACGTTACGTTTTCTAATAAAAATATCTTTAAAGGTGGAGAAGTATTTAGAGTTAAAGGGACTGTTGAAATAAAGCAAGTTCCAGTTCCTTTTGATTCTGGAATTCCCAGCATTGTTACTCTAGGCGCCTTTAATACTATTGAGTTTGGGCCCGAAGTTTCATTGAGTATTCCAAAACTAACGCCCAATTTTAAAATAAACAAATTCTCTAAAGCTCTTACTATTTATTCTACTGCTTTCAATTATCAAAAGAATCCAAACTATTTTAGAACAATTTTTAATACTTCATTTGGGTATAGCATTACAAAAGCAAAAACTACTTGGGCAATTTATCCTTTAGAATTAAACTTTGTGAACGTAACACTTGATAAACGATTTGAAGAAGCTATCGCCAATAGTAACAATGTTTCTTTATTGCTTCGTTACCAATCGCAATTTTTTAATAATCTTAGGATTACTTTTACAAATTCCAATCAAAGTTCAGCCCTTCTTAAAAACAATTATTATTTAAAGTTGAATGGAGAATTGGCTGGCGTAATTCCAACTCTAATAAATGAATGGACAGGAAAGCCAAGAATTAAAGAGAACGAAAACAGTGATTCTGCTTACTATTATTTTACTGGAATTAGGTTTAATAATCCTTATGCTCAATTTGCTAAATTTGAAATAGATTACAGGTATTATTTTAGATATTCTGTAGACCAAACACTGGTGCTGCGTTCTTATTCTGGCATTGGATATGCTTTTGGAAATTCCAGTACAATGCCTTTTGTAAAAAGTTTCTTTGCAGGTGGTGCAGATGATATAAGAGCCTGGCGACCACGAACACTTGGCCCTGGGAGCTTTGTTGGCACCGGACTTGATCAAATAGAAAGAATAGGAGATTTTAAGCTTACACTCAATGCAGAATACCGCTTTAAAGTTTATAAATATTTAAATGCTGCTTTATTTGTTGATGCTGGAAACATTTGGCTATTAAATTCAGATAGCTTTACAAATAAAACAGGAGGCCAACTTCTGTTGAATAAATTTTTTAAACAAATTGCCATGGGAGCTGGCGTTGGTTTTAGATTCGATTTTTCATTCTTTATTATTAGGCTAGATGTGGGAGTACCTATTTATGATCCCAAAAGAGTTGAGCAAAATCAATCCAACTGGATAATAGGCAATCTAAAAGATGGCGACATTAACTTTTTTAATTTAGGAATTGGATATCCTTTTTAAAGTTGATTTTTTACTGCAAAATCGTTAGCCTTTATTAAATCTGCTTCAGTATCTACAGATATTCCGCTTTCCTCTACCTCTGCAACAAAAATTTCAAAACCATTTTGCAACCACCTGAGCTGCTCTAAAGATTCGGCTTTCTCCCAGGTACTTTGAGGTAAATTTACAATACTATTTAACACGTCTTTGCGGTAAGCGTAAATTCCAATGTGCTTATAAAATGTATTTTTTGTTATCCAATTTTCTTCAGGAAAGTCTCTAACAAACGGTATAGTAGTTCTACTAAAATAAACGGCCTTTCCTGAATTATCAAGAATAACTTTAGGGCAGTTGGGATTGAAGAGTTCATCTTCCTTTTTAATTTTACAAACTAGAGTAGCAATTTTTACATCGGGATTTTTTTTAAAGATTGAAATTAATTTTTCAATGTTTGCCGGGTCAATAAATGGTTCATCACCTTGAATGTTTATTACAATATCTTGATTGGAAATGCTTAATTTTTCTGCAGTTTCTAAACATCTTTCTGTTCCTGTAGTGTGGCTTTCGGAAGTTAAAATTGCATTCCCATTAAACTTAAGCACCTCCAAAATAATTTTATGATCATCAGTTGCAACACAAATTTCTTTAAGTAATACACATTTTGTAACCTGAGTGTAAACTCTTTCTATCATGGATTTTTTGTTAATGATAAGTAAGGGTTTGCCTGGCAATCTTGTTGATGCATAACGAGAAGGAATAATTCCAAAAAAATTCATATTTAATTATTCTTTTAGCTTTAAAAATAAGTTACCATATATGTTTACTAAACTTGTATGCAACCTTTCTATTTCATTTCTATTTGCCAAAGATAGTGCAATAGATTTTTCTTTACAGGAAATTACGGAACTTAAAACGGAACAAAATTTAAAATATAATTCATACGATTTTTTGCTGCCCAACGAAGAAAGAAATTTTATATTTTGTTGAAGCAATTGTTTGGTAAAATCTAAATCTTTTTTGAAATAAAAAGCAAAACACTCCAGCACTCTTAATTGTAAATCAAACGGCAAATAAAAACTTTTTTTATTTATTTCATTGGCTAAATTTATTTTCTGTATTGCCTTTTTAGTATCGCCAAGCGACAAAAAAAGTTTTGAAAAAGCTAACAAGCCTCTTGTAGCAAAAATTCCCTCTCTGGCAGCGATAAGTTGTATAAATGTTTTATTTAAAAATGTTTCAGCCTTTGAGTAATATTTTAAAATTATAGCAAGCATCGCAAACTGCTCACAATGGTAAAAATAGCCATACATTTCTTTTTCTACTCCTTTAGAAAAAATAGAATCGTATATTTTATATGCCTCTGCAAACCTTTTATTGCTAAACAAAGTATCTGCTTTTAATAGCTCCAGGAACACGCCAATATCAATAGAGAAAAACTTTTTAATTTCTCCCTTTAAACTAATTGCTTTTTCAAGGTAAACCAATTGTAATTCTGGATTTGGATCGTAAAAAGTGTAAAAACTAATAAATGTTCTGTATAGATAATACAAAGCCAATTGATGCTTTTGTTGAATGAGTTCTTTTTCAAATTCAAAAAGGTTATTCTCATTTAGTGAAAAATGTTTTTCTGGTTTTTTAGCTGCTGCAAACCTATTGCAGTCTGCAAATAATTTATGAAAAATGATATAATTTTTATCAGCTTCATTAGAATCTTTCTTGAAATTTAAATACTTTTCACTTACAATTTTAACTAGTTTTTCGTCGTAACAACTATAGGGTAAATCAATTGCTTTTTTATACAATTCTAATAGAATCTTTTCTTTGTTTAAAAATTTTGAATTCTCAATTTCCTTTATGATTTGAAGAATTTCTGTTTTTAAAAGATTATACAATTGGCGTGATGAGAGAAACTCTACCAACATTAATACATCCTCTTTAAAAAAGTGTCTGTAAATTTTATTTACCAATACAGATTTTATTTTGTAAAGGTGTGTATTTGTTATTTCTAAACGTGTGCAAATTTCTTCCTTTTCGGGAGTATTTAAATTTAGATGGGCTAAATAAATTTTAAAAACTTCTTTTTCTTTTCCCCTAAAAGAAATGGATTGCAACGAATTTATTTCATCGGTATTTAGTGAGTTTAATAATTGATGCAGCCAACTCATTTTATTCTTTTATTAAAATTATTTTAGTAATTCAATAGTTAATTCTGACTCATAACCTTTTGAGTAGAAATACTTAATGAGCTTATTTTTAAGAATAAAGGTATTATTTTCTTTTAATTCTTTTGTTTTTTTTTCTATTTCTTTTTGGAGAGTTTTTATATAAACTTTGTTGTCTATTTCTTGTAATCCATACTGAATACATTTTTCTGATATTCCTTTTTGTTTGAGCTCGTGTGAAATTTTAATTTTGCCCCATTTCAATTGATTAAATTTTGATCTGCTGTATAACTGTGCAAACCTCTTTTCATCAATAAATTTTTCGATTATAAGTTGTGTAATTATTTCCTCTGAATTTTCTTCTTCAATGCCCCATTCTTTTAGTTTTTTATATATCTCGGATTGGCACCTTTCCTGCTTTGCACATAGCCATTTTGCTCTTTCTAAGGCTTGTTTTGGTGTAGTAATTTTTTCCATTCTCCTATACTACCATCAAATTACATCCTCTAATATCCGACTGATCCATTCTACCTAAAACTTCAAAAGAATTATTGTCTTGTTTCTTCCCTATGTCTTGAGTGCTAATAAAAGGACATGAATACATATTTGCTAAATCAATAATATTAATGCAACCGCTATTGTTATTGTTTAAATACTTTTTGGGGTCTGTATTGTCTCTTACCAATATTCTCATCCAAGGTGGGCAGTTATAAACGCCCAAACCTTTTGAATAGCCTTGCGAAAACAGTTCTGTCATTCCATATTCAGAGTGAATTTCATTTACATTAAAAGAATCCATTAATAATTGATGCAACTCCTCTCTTATCAATTCTTTTCTTCTGCCTTTCATACCGCCAGTTTCCATTACAATTCCTGATGACAAATCAACATTATATTTTTCCGAAAAATCAAGTAAAGCAAAGGAAACTCCCAGCAAAATAAACTTTTCGTTGTTCCTAATTATTTGTTCTAGCCTGTTTTTTAACTCTTCTAAATTATTTAAAAAAAAAGCACTTTTTTTTGAATTCAAATTGCTTTTCTCTATAAATTTATTAGCCATGTATATTAGTGAAGAACCTTCTCTCTCTAGATACGATGGTAGCAAACAAAGAAAATTGTAGTTGCTCACCTCTCCATAAAAATTCTCAAAACTTTTAAAAAAACTTTGTTCATACAAGTGCAACGAATGGTAATAATGTTTAGAGGAAATTGCGCCAGTAGTTGCACTGCTACTAAAAAATTCCTGAACTTTAAAAGCATCCAAATATATCTTTTTAGATTTAAAAAATTCAACCGGCAAAAATGGAATATCGTAAATTTGAGTAATGTTATTTTTATTAACACCCAACAATTTGCAGAAATTAGAATAGATTCTATTGCCGGAATAGTGAATATTAAACAGCTGCATGCAAATGTCTTCAAACTCTTGATTAGTTTGAAGTTGAAAGATATTTTTTTCTACTATTTTGAGTTTTTTTTCCAATTAAGAAAATTTAATTTTTTTAAGCCACAAAGAAATTGTAATTTTATTTAGAATTTATCAAAAAAGTGAAAACAATTTTATATATTTTTTTTATTTCTAGTGCTGTTTTACTCTTCACAAGTTCTTGTCAAAAAAAAGTAACTTATCCGCTTGAGCCAGTAATTTTATTTAATAGTTTTCAGGTTTACAATGATTCTGCAATTTTAAGCATAGATTTTACTGATGGCGATGGCGACATTGGATTAACTAGCTCTGATGTTTCAAAACCTTACGATTCAAATTTATTTTTGACGTATTATGAAAAACAGAAAGGTGTTATTAAAAAAATTGATTTGCCCCTACCCTTTAATTATAGAATTCCGGTTTTAAATAAAAGCAACAAAGAAAAACCCTTAAAAGGTACAATCAGCGTAAACATTACACCCACATTTTACAATCCCTTTTCTAAATTTGATACATTAAAATTTGATGTAAATATAAAAGACAGAGCACTAAACTTAAGCAATACTATTTCCACACCAGAGGTTGTAAGACCCAAATAAATGATACAAATTAGAACCGCAAAAATTGGTGATATATATAGTATTACCGAAATATACAACGATGCAATTGCCAATACTACTGCAACTTTTGATACCGAATTAAAAGACGAAGAAAATAGAAAAGAGTGGCTACTGAACAGAACAAAAAATTTTCCGGTAATTGTTGCAGAAAAAAACAATGAAGTTGTGGGTTACGCAGCAATCAATCAATGGAGCCCGAAAAAAGGATATGATTTATGCGGCGAAGTTTCTTTTTACGTTAAACCAGCATATAGAAATCAAGGCATAGGTAAAGAATTGCTTGGCCATTTAATTAGAATCTGTTCTGAAACTAATTTGCAAACCATAATTTCTAGAATAACTCAAGGTAACGATTCCAGTATTTATCTGCATAAATTAAATAATTTTGAAGTTGTAGGTGTTTTAAAAAAATGTGGAAACAAGTTCGGAAAGGTTATTGACGTTACCATAATGCAAAAAGTATTATTGGAATAAACGCATAAATAGCAATGGGTAAACAGATTGGATACCGGTGGTACGAAAAATTTATTGTACATGTTCAAAATAAAATATCCGAAAAAAACTTTATAATTTTTTCAGCAGTTTTAGTTGGTTTAAGTTCTGCACTTGCGGCGGTTGTTCTAAAATCTTTGGTATTTTTTATACATAATTTCCTTACATCGCATTATAAAGAAATCTTTAAAGTATTGTTCTATATACTTTTTCCAATCATTGGAATATTAATTACCGTTTGGATAGAAAAAAGATTTTTTGAAGGAAAGTTTTTAAGAGGAACGGCCAATATTTTGTATTCGATATTAAAGCGTTCTGGAAATATTTCCTCAGATCAAATGTATTCTCACTTAATTACAAGTTCTATAACTGTTGGTTTTGGAGGATCTGTTGGTTTGGAATCACCTATAGTTTCTACAGGAGCAGCAATTGGAAGTAATTATTCCAAAAAATATAGATTAAGTTTTAAAGATAGAAATCTTATCTTAGCCTCAGGCGCAGCAGCAGGCATTGCAGCAGCATTTAATGCACCCATTGCCGGAGTGCTCTTTGCCTTGGAAGTGTTACTTGCCCAAGCTACAATTTCGGCTTTTATTCCTTTAATAATTGCTGCAGCCAGTGGTGCCCTACTTTCAAAAATTTTAATTGGCGAAGATATTCTGTTGTTTTTTCAACTAAAACAACCTTTCATTTATCAAAATGTCCCATTTTATATAGTACTTGGAATATTGGCAGGATTAATGTCTGTTTATTATAGTCGTTCGTTTTTATGGGTAGAAAAAACTATGAAAGCAGCATCAGACAATATCTATAAAAAAGCAACTGTGGGCTGCTTAATTCTTGCTTTTTTTATTTTTGTTTTGCCTCCATTGTTTGGCGAAGGCTACGAAAGTATAAAGCAATTGGCCAATCTTAAACCCCAAAAATTATTTGAGCATAGTTCTTTTTCAAGCATTGTTTCCAACAAGTGGATTTTAATAGTTTTGGTGTTTAGCACAATGATGTTTAAAAGCTTTGCGGCCTCCATAACTCTTGCCAGCGGAGGAAACGGAGGAAATTTTGCACCTTCTCTGTTTGTAGGTGCCTATTTAGGATACATTGTGGCGTTTATTATTAATACCTCAGGAATTAGCTCCGTACCCTATTCCAACTTTATATTAGTAGGAATGGCTGGCATTTTAAGTGGGATATTTCATTCGCCACTTACTGCAATTTTTTTGATTGCAGAAATCACCGGTGGTTACGATTTAATTATTCCTTTGATGTTGGTTTCTGCAATAAGCTTCACCGTTTCTAAATACCTGCAACCATTAAACATAGATGCCATTAAACTTTTGGCCAAAGGAAGTTATATTACACAAGGAAAAGATGGACAGATTTTATCCAACCTAAGAACTTACAAATTAATTGAAACAGACTTCTTAATCTTAACTCCCAATTGTAATTTGGGAAAAATGGTAGAATTAATCACAAAAACCAAACGAAATATATTTCCCGTGATAGATGATAAAGGTTATTTACTGGGCGTAGTTCTTTTAGATAACATTAGAGAGTTAATTTTTAAAACAGAAATGTATGCTTCTGTAAAAGCCAAAGAAATTATGACTAATCCTCCCGATACCATAGAATCTCAAGAAGAAATGGAAGTAGTGATGCAAAAGTTTGATGAAACCGGAGCATGGACTCTGCCCGTTTTAGAAAAAAATAAATACCTGGGATTTATTTCAAAGTCTTCGCTGCTCAGCCAATACCGCCAAATTTTAAAGAAGGAAGAAGAGTAAAAAAATATTTTATGCCGGATTTGATTTAAAACCAGAAAAAATAAAACGTATAAATTTTATCTCCTTACAGTTAAAATCTTATAATTTCTTACTAATAAAAACACCTAACTAAAATACATTAAGCACTTTAGAATTTTTAAACATTTGGTGTGTAGAAAAAGTTGATCCTTTGGCATAAATCTCTTGCTTATCAAACTTCTATTTAGAAAATTTGTGTCCCTAAAAAAAATCTTATGAAAGACTTACATTCAACAGAACCCATTCTTCAAGACAATAAAGACAGGTTTGTATTATTTCCTATTAAGCATCACGATATGTGGAACATGTACAAAGATGCTGAAGCTAGTTTCTGGACGGCTGAAGAAATTGATCTTTCATCAGATTTAAGTGATTGGAAAGACAGACTTTCAGAAGATGAAAAACATTTTATTAAACATGTTTTGGCATTTTTTGCAGCAAGCGATGGAATTGTAAACGAAAATCTTGCAGTAAATTTTATGCAAGAAGTACAATATCCCGAAGCAAGATGTTTTTATGGTTATCAAATAATGATAGAAAACATTCACTCCGAAACATATTCACTTTTAATTGATACATACATCAAAGATCCAGTAGAAAAAGACAAAATGTTTCATGCAGTAGAAACTTTAGATTGTGTAAAAAGAAAAGCAGAGTGGGCACTAAAGTGGATTTCAAACGGTAGTTTTGCCGAACGATTAATAGCATTTGCCGCAGTAGAAGGAATCTTTTTTTCTGGCAGTTTTTGCTCTATTTTTTGGCTAAAGAAGCGTGGTTTAATGCCAGGCTTGAGCTTTAGCAATGAGCTAATTTCTAGAGACGAAGGACAGCATTGCGATTTTGCATGTTTAATTTATTCCCAATTAGTAAATAAATTGGCACCAGAAGCTGTAATTGAAATTATTAAAAACGCGGTTGAAATTGAAAAAGAATTTGTTACCGATGCATTGCCTGTAAAATTAATTGGTATGAATTCAGATATGATGTGTCAATACATAGAATTTGTTGCTGACAGATTGCTTCAATCTTTGCATATTCCTAAAATTTACAATACCACTAATCCATTTGATTTTATGGAATTAATTAGCTTACAAAATAAAACTAATTTCTTTGAAAAACGTGTAGCTGAATATCAAAAAGCAGGAGTAAAAGGTGGAAGCACTCAAAACGTTTTTAGCCTTGACGAAGATTTTTAAAAATTAATTTTTTAATAAAAAAAAGAGGCTCAAATTTGAGCCTCTTTTTTTTTGAAGAATTTTACGCCTCCAATAGAATATTTTTTTCTTTCATCATCTTTCTCAAATTTAAAATTGCATATCTAAATCTTCCTAAAGATGTATTTATACTTACTTTTGTTAGGTCTGCTATTTCTTTAAAGCTTAATTCCTCATAAAGTCTCATTCTCACAATCTCCTTTTGATCTTCTGGCAGTAGTTCAATCATTTTTCTGAGGTCGTTTTCTATCTGAGATTTAACTATTCTATCCTGAACATTTTCATCACATAAATTTAAACTATCAAATATATTCCACTCTTCGTTTCCGCTGTTTCTTGGAATTTTTTTGCACTCTCTAAAATAGTCAATAATTAAATTATGAGAAATTCTCATTACCCACGAAATAAACTTTCCATCCTCCCTGTAATTTTCACCCTTTATTGTTTTAATAACACGGTAAAAAGTTTCCTGGAAAATGTCGTTTGCTACTTCTCTGTCTAGCACTCTAGAAACTATGTAAGAAAAGATTTTTCGTTTATGTCTACGCAGCAACTCTTCTAGACAACTTTCGTTGCCTTTTGCATATAAAGAAACCAGATCTTGATCACTTAATGATTGTAAACGCATATTTACCTCCTTGTTTAGATTAATTAATAGTTTGAGGTAAAAATGTTTCTATAGCGTTAATTAAGAGGTTTTTAATTATTTGTTAATAGCTTATAAAATCTATTAACAATACAAAATTAGTTATTTGAACGAAATATCCAAATGTTTGTTACATAAAAGTGCAATTAGCCCTAAAATTAGGTACTTTTGCAACCCAAATAAATGAAAAAAGAAAACGCCATAAACCACCTAAGCCCTATAGAAATTAAAGGTGCTAAAATTCATAACCTCAAAAATATTGACGTTAATATTCCTCGCAATAAGTTGGTAGTAATTACGGGACTTTCTGGTTCAGGAAAATCTTCGCTTGCTTTTGATACATTATATGCAGAAGGTCAAAGAAGATATGTAGAAAGTCTTTCGTCGTATGCAAGACAATTTTTAGGCAAACTAAATAAACCTCAAGTAGATTACATAAAAGGAATTTCTCCAGCTATTGCAATAGAACAAAAAGTAAATACTCGTAATCCCAGATCCACCGTTGGAACATCAACAGAAATTTACGATTACCTAAAACTGTTTTTTGCCAGATTAGGAAAAACTTATTCACCTGTTTCAGGAAAAATTGTAAAAAGAGATTCCGTTCCTGATGTTGCAGATTTTATTTTGTTGCAAAAAAAACCTTGCAGTGTTTATATTTTATCTCCATTTAGAAAAGATAGAGTTATCTCTAAACAACTAGATTTGCTATTGCAACAAGGCTTTTCAAGAATAATTTTAAAAAATAAACCAAGTAAAATTGAAGAGGTATTAAATAGTATAAAAGGAGATAAAAATTTTGAAAAAGAAATCAATAATACAAAGCCCGAAAAAATAAATTTATTAATAGACCGATTTGTTTTAGACCATACTGAAGATGAGGATGAACTAAAAATAAGACTTTCAGACAGTATACAAACAGGATATTTTGAAGGTGGTGGAAATATTATTATTAAAGTAGATGAAAAGCTACATAGTTTTTCCAATAAGTTTGAAGCAGATGGGATTGAGTTTGTTGAGCCTTCTGTGCATTTTTTTAGTTTTAATAATCCAGTAGGAGCTTGCAAAAAATGCGAAGGCTTTGGTTCTGTAATTGGCATTGACGAAAAATTAGTAATTCCGGATAGTAATTTATCTGTTAACGAAGGTGCTGTTGCCTGCTGGAAAGGAGAAACCATGAGCGAATGGAAAAAATCTTTTGTACTAAAAGCTTATAAATTAGATTTTCCAATTCATAGACCCTATAACGAACTTAACCAAGAAGAAAAAGATATTTTATGGAAGGGAACAAAAGGTTGGGAAGGAATAGATGGCTTCTTTAAATTTTTGGAAGAAAATGCTTATAAAATTCAATATAGAGTAATGCTAAGCAGGTTTAGAGGAAAAACTCCCTGTCCTGATTGCAAGGGAACACGCTTAAGAAAAGATGCTTCTTATGTAAAAATTGAAAATAAATCCATACAAGACATCGTATTAATGTCTGTTGAGGAAAGTGAACAATGGTTTAACAAAATAAAATTAAGTGAGCACGATATAGCCGTTTCAAAAAGATTGCTGGTAGAAATTAAAAGTAGGCTGCACTTTTTAAATAAAGTAGGCTTAGGATACCTTACATTAAATAGATTAAGCAACACACTTAGTGGCGGAGAATCACAAAGAATAAATTTAGCAACTTCACTTGGCAGCAGCTTGGTTGGCTCTCTCTATGTTTTGGATGAACCTTCTATTGGATTGCATTCAAAAGACACAGAAAAATTAATAGAAGTTTTAATTTCCTTAAAAGAGCTAGGAAATACTGTTGTTGTAGTAGAGCACGACGAAGATATAATGAGAAAGGCCGATCAAATTATTGACATTGGACCAATGGCGGGAACACTTGGAGGTCATTTAGTTTTTCAAGGCAACAGAGAAGATTTACTCCTCGAAAAAAACAGTTTAACTGCAAAGTATTTAAACGGAATAGAAAAGATAAATGTCCCACAATTTCGCAAACCATCTAAACAAAAAATAACCTTAAAAGGAGTAACTGAAAATAATTTACAAAACATTGACGTAGATTTCCCATTAAATGTTTTAACAGTAATAACTGGCGTATCTGGCAGTGGCAAAACCACCTTAATAAAAAGAGTTTTATTTCCAGCCCTAGTGCGACACATTATGGGTTATGGAGATATAAGTAATAATTTTAATAAAATTACCGGTGATTTGCATTCATTAGATGCTGTTGAGTTTGTTGATCAAAATCCAATTGGAAAAAGTTCAAGAAGCAACCCTGTAACTTATATTAAAGCCTATGATGAAATAAGACTTTTATACTCCGAGCTTCCACTTTCAAAGATGAGAGGCTATAAGCCTTCGCACTTTAGTTTTAACGTAGAGGGTGGACGTTGCGAAGTGTGCCAAGGAGAAGGCGAAGTAACAGTTGAAATGCAGTTTATGGCCGATATTCATTTAACCTGTGAAGCATGCAATGGAAAAAGATTTAAATCAGATACTTTAGAAGCACAATTTTTTGATAAAAGCATATTTGATATTCTTGAATTAACAGTAGACGATGCCATATCATTTTTTCAGCAACACCAAGAAAAAAACAATTCTGTAAAAAAGATAATTACAAAACTTTTACCTCTTGCAGAAGTAGGTTTAGGATATATTCACCTTGGGCAATCATCGTCAACCCTATCGGGTGGCGAAGCACAAAGAATAAAGCTGGCGTCATTTTTAATAAAAGGAAATACCAGTGGCAATACTTTATTTATTTTTGATGAACCAACAACAGGATTGCATTTTCACGACATAAAAAAACTTTTACATTCGTTTGAAGCATTAATAAAAAATGGTCATTCAATAATGGTGATTGAGCACAATTTAGAAGTTATTAAATGTGCCGATTGGGTTATTGATTTGGGGCCCGATGGTGGAAATAGAGGTGGCCAACTTGTTTTTGAAGGAACTCCAGAAGATTTGGTAAAATGCAAGGAGAGCCATACCGCCCACTATTTAATTGAAAAATTAAATTAATTACCAAATAAAAATTCTTCCAATCTATAAAAAATGTAAGTTAACCGTGTAATTTGTTCATTGGTCTAATTTTCTGTCCATTTTTGAAACTTTTTCATAATTTTGTAAAAAATCACAAAAAATGAGATTTAGATTAAGTTTATTTTTACTTTTATTCTGCTCCATAAGCCAGGTTGCACAGGCGCAAGAGCTTGACAAAAAGAAAAAATTAATAGAGAGGCTAAAGAATTCTCAAACCATTTGCACAATGTCTTGGGTTTTTGTTGACAATGATGGCAATCCTGATTCATATTCTTTCAAATCCCTAAACAAAAATATTATACCATTGTCATTAAAGGTAGATAAGAACATCTATAAAAACTTTAGCGTTAGTGCGGTAATGTGTTTTAATAGATTTAAATCTTTTCAAGAAGTTAACAATGTAACTTTACCCTACAGCAGATTGTTTTTTTCTTTTGACCTTAATGGCAGAATAGGAATTAAAGACAAACATTTTAATTTGTATTTTTTAAATGGCTTAGGTTTCTCAACGGTTGATGTTAATAGACTTAATGCTCCAAAATCAGGAAGTTTGAACTTTGGTGGGGGATTATATGTAAAAATAATTAAGAATGTTGGTATTAATATAGAGAGCGCAGCAAAATTTGGATTAAGAAAACCCTTGATTAAAAATAATTCAAATCATTTTCTTCATACCATAGGTTTTAGCCTATTTCTATAATACTTTAGTTATTACCCATTATTGCACTTCCTATTGGAGGCCTATGAAAAAAAAATTACTAAACAGTAAAAAGCATATAATGGTATTGTTAATTTCAATGCTGTTATACGGTTGTAAAGCAAAAAAAGAAATTGTTTATTTTCAGGGAGTATTAAATTCTAAAGATCAAGTAAATACAAACTATAACCCTATTTTAAAATGTGACGATTTGCTTTCCATTACTGTTTTAGGAATAGATGTAGAAGCAGTTAAGCCATTTAATTTGCCTTTGGTAAATGCAGGCATAGTTGGAGGTTACGTTCAGGGTGCACCTACTCCATCTGGATTTTTAATTGATCCTGACGGCTATATAGATTTCCCGGTGATAGGTAAAATTAAATTAGCAGAATTAAAAAGATCACAGGCTATTGATTCATTAAAAAAATCATTATATCAGTATATACAAAACCCTACAATTCTCATTAGAATACTAAATTACAAAGTCACTGTTTTGGGTGATGTTAAAAATCCTGGAACATTTACTATTCCAAACGAAAAAATTACAATAATTGAGGCATTAGGAATAGCTGGAGATTTAAACATTACCGGCTTAAGAAAAAACATAAAAGTAATTAGAGAAACCGAAGGAAAAAAGAAGGAGTTTATTATTGATCTTACTAAAAATGATGTGTTTAATTCACCTGTATATTATTTGCAGCAAAACGATTTAGTGTATGTAGAACCTAATAGAAGTAAAATAAATTCTTCATTAATTAATTCTTCCAACACCGGTATTGCTATCTCTGCAGTTTCATTAATTGCAACATTAATAGTTTTATTTACCAAATAAGCAGAGGCAATGGAGGAAGAACTAAAATACACTGAAGTAGAAATTGATGAAATAAATATAAAGGAACTAATTTATAGATATCTCAAAAATTGGAAGTGGTTTTTATTAAGTATTATTGTCTGTGTAGGTTTGGGGTATACATATTTGAGTTACCAGGTTCCACAGTATGAGGCTTCAGCAAAAATATTAATTAAGGATGAAAAAAATGGAGGTTCAATAATTGATGAGTCCTCTGTATTTGAAGATTTAGGTTTATTAAAAGGTGGTAAAAACATTGATAACGAAATTGAAGTATTGAAATCTCGTTCTTTGATGATTTCTGCCGTAAAATCTCTCCATGCAAATATTTTTTATTATTCCTACGGGAGGCCCATTTATCACGAAAAATTTAAGGATACTCCAATTGAAGTTAACTGTTTGAACTCAGACACGAACAATTGCAACCAAGGCATGGGCAATTGGATAATTTATCCACTAAACAATTCTAAATTTCAACTCAGTAATGCAGGAACAAAAGCAATTTTAGGTGAATTTTATTTTGGTCAAACTATTCAAACGCCAGAAGGTAAACTTAGGTTTAATAGTACAAAATATTTTAACAGTAGTTTATTAAACAAACCATTTAAGGTAAATATTTTACCCATAGAAACTGCTGCAAATTTATACTTAAAAAACCTTGAAGTTTCTCCAGTAAATAAAACCGCAAGTGTATTAAATATTTCATTAAAATGTCCCATACCAATTAAAGCGGTAGAAATTGTTAATCGAATAATAAAGCAGCATGACTTAGAGGAAATTGAAGACAAAGATATCGTAAGTAAGAATACATCTGAATTTATATCGGAACGAATAAAATTTATTTCGCAAGAGTTGGGCGAAGTAGAAAACGATGTGGAGAACTATAAGAAAAACAACAAACTTACAGATATAACATCCGAGTCGGAATTATTTTTACAATCGGGGAATGAAAGCGAAAAAAAAATTATTGAGCTAGGAAGTCAATTAAAGCTTGTAGAATTTATGCTGGAAGATCTAACCAAGAGAAATAATCCTATGCAATTAATACCTTCCAACTTAGGATTACAAGACATGAGTATTGCAAATTTGATTTCAGAATACAATAAAATAATATTGGAATCTGGGAGGATGGTTAAAAACTCTGGAGTAAAAAATCCTTTGGTAGAAAATTACCAGAAACAGATTTCTGAATTAAAAACCAGCATTAAAGAAAGTTTAGAAAATTTAAAAAATACACTAGAGATAAATATTGCTGAACTTAACAAGAGGGAAAGTCTTATTAACAATAGAATTGCATCTGTTCCTAAATTTGAAAGAGAGTTTAGAAATATTTTTAGGCAGCAACAAATCAAGGAAACATTGTATTTGTATCTATTGCAAAAAAGAGAAGAAACAAATATTACACTTGCAGGAAAGGTTTCAAACACAAAAATTATTGATCCAGCATTTAGCTCAGGAGCTATGATTTCTCCTAAAAAAAATGTAGTTTATTCTTCCATGTTTTTTCTAGGTTTTATTTTACCGTTCATTGTTATTTATATCAAAGATTTATTAGACACAAAGGTTCAAAGCAAATTAGATTTAGATAAATACAGAATTCCACAATTAGGCGATATTCCTATTAGCGACGGTTCAAACCCATTTATAAACCAAGACAACAATTCTGTGCATTCAGAATATTATAGATCACTAAGAACAAATGTTAGATTTTTGTGCGAAGCAAGTACCAATAAATCCAAAGTAGTTTTTATTACTTCTACAATTAGTAAAGAAGGCAAAACATATATCTCCATTAATCTATCTACTTCATTTGCATTATCAGATAAAAAAACACTGTTGATAGGATTTGATTTAAGACATCCAAAAATTGCAGAATATTTAAATTTGAATGAGAAAAAAGGAATTACAAATTTTTTAATTGATAAATCTAGTAGAATTGAAGATTTTATAATTAAAAAAAATGATGATAATTTACTTTTTGATGTCCTCTTATCTGGCCCAATTCCACCTAATCCCTCAGAATTATTAATGCACAAAAAAATTGAAGCAATTTTTAATTATGCACGAGAAAATTACGACTATATTCTTGTTGATACAGCTCCAGTTGGATTAGTAGCAGATACTCTATTATTAAACGAATTTGCAGACTGCTCTGTATATGTGGTAAAAGCAAATTATTTAGACAAAAGAATGCTTCATATTGCAAACGATTTAAATAAATCAAAACGATTAACAAATATTGCCTTTTTATTGAATGGAAGAGATACTTCTGCAATAAGTTATGGTTACGGTTATGGTTATGGTTACTCATATTATAATGAGACTCCAAAAGTGTCTTTTATTAAAAGGGTAAAAAAAATGCTATCTAGTTAATAAATTTTAATAAAATTTAGATTTGAAAATTCTATCAATCATACCAGCAAGAAGCGGTTCTAAGTCTATACCAGATAAAAATATTTATTCCTATTTGGGTAAGCCATTAATGGCATATTCCATTTTAGATTCATTAAATTCAAATTTAATAAATAGAACAATAGTAAGCACGGATAGCAATTATTATGCACAGATAGCAGAATCATTTGGCGCAGAAATTCCTTTCATCAGACCAACAGAAATTTCTGAAGATTTTTCTACTGATTTAGAAGTTTTTGAACATGCTTTAGATTATTTAAGTACCAAAGAAAATTACATTCCAGATATTGTAGTTCATTTAAGACCAACGTATCCAAAAAGAAATGTTCAGGACCTAGATGCAATGATAAATTTGCTAATTGAAAATAGCAATTGGGATTCAATACGCTCTGTAAGCGAGGCAAATGAAACTCCATATAAAATGTGGAAAATGGATAATGGAGTTTTAATACCAGTAATTGAGCAATCTCAAATTATTGAGGCATATAATCAACCCAGACAAATTTTACCGAAAGTATATTCTCAAAATGCATGTATAGATGTAACCAGAGCAAATACAATTAAAGAAAAAAAATCTATGACAGGAAATGTTATAGGAGCTTATGTGATGAAGGAAAACTGGGACATTGATTATTTTTCAGACTTCATAAAAATTGACCAAGAAATAATTAATGAAAAAAACAAAGTATTTTGTTTTGACATTGATGGGGTAATTGCAAAATTAAGCCCAAACAATAATTACAATTTAGCAGAACCCAACACACCAATTATTGATAAAGTAAATAAATTGTTCGACAACAATAACACAATAATTTTATTTACTGCTAGAGGAACAAAAACAGGGATTGATTGGAGTGAAGTTACAGCAAAACAATTAAAAACTTGGGGTGTAAAATACCACGAACTAAAATTTGGAAAACCTGCCGCAGATTATTATGTGGACGACAGATTAATAAACATGAATGAACTATAAATGAAAAACAGTTATATGAATAACACTAAAAATTTATTTGAAAATCTATTTATTTTTGAAATTGCTAACAACCATCAAGGTGATGTTACCCATGGCATAAACATCATAAAAGCAATGGGGGAAATTGCAAAAAAATACAATTTAAATGCAGCAGTAAAACTACAATATAGGCAATTAGATACATTTATTCACCCAGATTTTAGAAAAGACACCAATGCAAAACATGTTGGCCGTTTTTTATCTACTGAACTTAAAAACGCTGAATTTCTAAAGTTAGTAGAGGCAATAAAATCAGAAGGAATGATTAGTATGTGTACTCCTTTTGATGAGGCGTCGGTAGATATAATTCTTGATCATAATATTGACATAATAAAAATTGCAAGTTGTAGTGCCGACGATTGGCCCTTATTAGAAAAAATTGTAAAAACACACAAGCCAATTATTGCATCAACAGGAGGGTTGTCGTTATTTGAAATAGATAATCTTGTTAGCTATTTGGGAAATAGAGATTCAAACTTTGCCATTTTGCATTGTGTTGGAATTTATCCAAGCCCTAATGAAGTATTGAACCTAAATTTTATTTCAAAATTAAAAAAAAGGTATTCAAATGTAATTATTGGTTATTCTGGACACGAAGCACCAGACAATATAGATGTAATTAAAATTGCCATTGCAAAAGGGGCAGAAATATTTGAAAGACATGTAGGATTGCCAACAGAGACAATTGTTCTAAATAATTATTCTATGAATCCAGAAGAATGTAATTCATGGGTTTTAGAAGCACAAAAGGCATTTGCAATTTGCGGACAAAACGAAAAAGTTGTTACTGACTCCGAAAGTGAATCATTGCTTTCGCTAAAGCGTGGAGTATTTGCAAAAACAAAAATAAATAAAGGAGATAAAATAAATTTGGATGATGTATTTTTTGCTATGCCTTGCCAAAAAGGACAGTTGAATAGTAGCGAATTTGGAAGAGTAAGAGCTAGTTTTATAGCTCACAAAAACTATGAAATTAACGAAGCAATTTTTGAAAAATCAGAAGTTGATACGTTTTATAAACTTAGGAAAATTATTCACGAAGCAAAGGGGCTTTTATCAGAAGCAGAAATTGTTTTAAATGATAAAGCTGAAATGGAATTGTCTCACCATTATGGAATTGAAAAATTCAGAGAATTTGGGATATTAATTATAAACTTGGTTAACAGAGAATATTGCAAAAAAATTATTGTTGTTTTTCCTGGGCAAAATCATCCGGAACAATATCACATTAAAAAAGAAGAAACCTTTCATGTATTAAGCGGAAAGCTTGGAATATCATTGAATGGGATAAAATCTGAATTAAAAAAAGGAGATATTGTAACCGTAGAAAGAGGAGTAAAACATGCTTTTTGGAGTGAATCAGGAGCTATAATTGAAGAAATTTCAACAACACATTACAGAAACGATTCCTTTTATACCGATCCGCAAATTAATGACATGGATCCAATGCAACGAAAAACAATAATTGAATATATATAATGAGAGAATTTTTTTCACTAGAATCGCCCCACCATTCAAGCATTGACGAAGTATTTCACCAATTAAATTTGGGGAACATTGGGAATGTAATTTATTGGTGGAAATATTTTGAATTAACAAAGGATATCCCCGGAGATATAGTTGAATGTGGAATCGGGAGAGGCCGTTCAATGCTTGTAATTTCTGCCATAAATGCCTTGTTGGAAAAACATGAAGGCGGGCAAAGAAAAATTTATGGTTACGATAGTTTTGAAGGATTCCCTGAACCAAGTATAGAGGATGATTCCTTTAGGAAACCAAAAAAAGGAGAATGGGCAAATTCACCAAGCGGAAAGTATCAATACAACGAAAGCTTTATTAAATCGGTATTGCAAATGGGAAATATTCCAAACTTTGAAAATACCATTCTTACAAAAGGATTTTTTTCGGAGAGTTTAAAAAATCATCCCAATAACCCAATTGCAATTTTACACGTAGATGGCGATTTGTACGAATCATACATGGATACTTTGGGAAATTTATTTTCAAAAGTAAGCAAAGGTGGCGTTGTAGTATTTGATGATTTTCTTGCTAAAAAAGCCGAAGACGATAGATGGCCAGGAGCAAGAAAAGCGGTGGAAGAATTTTTTGGAGACCAAATAAATGAACTAAAAATTAGTGATAGAGGAACACCCTATTTAATAAAGAAATAAAACTGCAGGATGGAAAAAGTAATTTATAAAGGAAAAATCAGAGATGGAAACCCCGGCAAAATGAGTGATAAAATTTTTGAAGTTATTTATGACGACAAACAAAAATTTGCAAAACTTAAACCGTTTCCAAAAATAAATTATTCTAACGATTCTTATAGAAAAAAAGTAAATAAAACATCGTTGATTAATGACTACTTTTTGGAGCACGATAAACAACAACCTGGGTACTTTACATTTATTAGCCCATTTTTAAAACGAGGAGATATTGTTGCAGATTGTGGATGTGGAGGTGGATCGATGCTTGATTTAACAAAAGGTTTAGCTTCTGAAACTTTAGCAATTGAGCCCTTTGGGGGCTATCATTCTTCGCTTACAGAAAGAGGACATCAAACATTTTCATCAATAAACGAGGCATCAAAAAAATATTCATCAAAGGTTAACTTGGCCTTATCTATTCATGTTATAGAACATACAGATGATCCCTTGGCTTATTTAAAATCCATTCATAAACTTCTCACAAAAAATGGCGTAGCAATAGTTTTTACTCCAAACAATGATGATATTTTATTGAAATTGTATCCGGAGATTTACGCTCCATTTTTTTACAGGACAGTTCATAATTATTATTTTAGTGGAGAAGGATTAGAAATACTAGGCAAAAAATCCGGTTTTGCATATACTTCAAAATTTTACTACCATGAATTTGGAATTTCAAACACCTTAAACTGGCTTAAACAAAAAAAAGCTACGGGAAATTCTATGCTTGATGGAATAACAACTGAGTTTGATTTTGCATGGAAAAATCTCCTTGAAAAATCAGGGCAATCTTATAATGTTGGTGTTATTTTACGAAAGTAATTTTGAAAAGCTTTACATTTTATAAGGACTTTTTTTTAGGAGAAATTGAGCGGAGACTTAATTTAAAACAAAAACACGTTGCAACATCAAGGCAAGGTATTAACCAATGGCTTACACAAGTAGAAAATCCACCTGTTGCAAAAAGCCGTATTTTAGTTACTGCATATCGCACTCACACTTGGGTTGAATGGGCAGTATATTTTGCTATTGTTGCTAGAAATTTAGGCTATGAAACTACACTCTTAATTAAGGAAGTAGATATTTTGCGTTTGTATCCCGAACCAAAAAAAAATAACTTTTGGACGAGAGTAAATGAAATACCAGGATTAAAATTAATTGAATTAAACAACCTAGATTTTGAACAAAAAGACTACGATTATTTTTACCAATCAAATTTAAGTAAATGTGCAGATTCTTTGGCATACGACAACAGAATTGAATCTGCCAATATCATTGAAGATACTGATAGATTTGGCGATGCCATTCAAAAATTCAGGTCTTATTCTGCCAAATGTTCTGCAGGATTATACAAATATATTCAAGAAAATAAATTGCATTCTTTTTACTGTTTCAGTGGATTAATTGGTGAAACATTTGCTTTGTTAGATGCTGCATTAAAGGGTAATTTAAATACTGTTTGTATTGAAGGATGGGCTTGGCGCAAAGGACATATGATTTATAATTTTAATGGCCCTGCCTTGGAATACAATGTAAAAGGATGGATGAAACATTTTGGAAATTGGACAAAAGAAAAAGAAAAAGATTTAAATAATTATTTCAAATTTTTAAATGGTGAACCAAGAAAAGAAGTTTGGTTAAAAGAATTTTACAATGTTCAACAAGCAAAATTAGAAAGCGAAATTCCAACTCACATTAAAAATTTTTTGGAGGGCGATGAAAAAGTTTATTTGTTGGCTTGCAATGTAATTGGCGATAGTTCATTGCTCAACAGAGAACGATTTTTTAAAAGTCAACAAGCTTTTATTGAAAAAACTGTAAACTATTTTAAAAATCATCCATCAAAAAAATTAATAATTAGGGCTCACCCTGGAGAGGAATGGGTGGAATCTAAAGTGAAAATAAAAATGGGAACATTTTCTAAAAAGGTTGCAGAAGGAATTCCCAACATTTTAGTTATTGATTATCTTGAAAAAATAAATACGTTCCGTTTAATTCCCTATACCAAAGTAGGTTTGGTTTGGCTTTCGTCTGCAGGTGTAGATTTTGTAGTAAGGGGGGTTCCAGTAATAGCAGTTGCAAATGCCAAATATTCTGGATTGGGCATTATGGAAGAACCAACAACAGAAGAGGAGTATTATGCTCTTTTAGATAAATATGACCAGGGAAATATTGTTCCAACTGAAAGTCAAAAACAAAAAGCTATGGAGTATTTGTATTTGGTATTTAAGGGGTTTTCGTTTGAAGCTTTTGGAAAAAATTTTTCTGCCAATACAACAAAAATGAACAAAATGTTTAATCAAAAAGAACACGATACTTTCTACAAAATTATTTTAGGATTAATACCAGCACCAGATAAAAACTAAAACTACTAATTAATTTCTTGCCCGTTTAATTAAAAGTAAAAATGAATACCTTAAAAATAAAATCAAATTTAATTTCCAACTTATTTTTGAGGAATAAAGTTCTAGTAAAATATATTTCAGTTTCTTATTTATCAATTCCGGTTTCACTGGTAACAGGCTTTCTATCATTCAGAAAAATTGATCCCTATTTAATGGGAATATGGACTACATTTTCTGTATTAGAAACGTATGCCACATTTATGCGTTTGGGTGTAGTTAATGGAATGAATAGAGAATTACCTTTTGCACTGGGAGAGGGAAATAAAGAAAAAGCAGATAAATTAGCCTCAACAACTTTAGGATATACCATAATAAATATTTTTCTTCTTTGCATTTGCACGCCATTTTTATTAAGTAAATTTGAGTTGAGCACCCACCATATTGCTACTAGTATAATTGTTGTTTTTAGAATTAGTCTTTCGTTCTACATTACTTTTTTAAGCGGTACATTCAGATCGGAGGACAGTTTTAATAAACTCAGCAATATTCACGGTATTGTTATTTTTATGAAGTTACTTTTTTGTCCATTAATTTTTTTTGGATTCTATGGCTTTCTGGCATATGAAGTTATTGCTGTAATTACTAACACCATTTTATTGCATAAGTACAGACCAATAAAAGTAAAACCACAATTTCATAAACAGGAGTTTATTCATTTGTTAAAAATTGGATTTCCCATTTTTATTATTTCTTCGGCCATGAGTTATGTGGATACCATACCCAAACTTTACCTAATAAACTATTCAGTTCCAGAAACCATTGGAATTTATGCACCAGTGGCTATGCTTCTATCTGTGGTTGCTATTCTTCCTAATTCTTTATCTGCCTATATGTATCCTAAATTCTCTTTTCATTTAGGGCAAGCAAAACAAGCTGTAGACATTTGGAATAAATTGTTAAAAATTTATTTTGCCTCATTTGTTTTTATCAGTTTTTTGGCAGCAATTGGTTATTTTTTTATTGACTACTTTGCATACTACTTCCCAAAATATAAAGATTCTTTACCCTATTTAAAACTATCATTACTTATTTGTCCGTTTGTTTTTTTTAGGCTTGGAAATATGTTAAATGTCTTGCTAAAAAACTATACGTTTATGGTCTATTTTTCTGTTTTTTATGGAATAATTCAACTTCTTTCCATTTATATAATTTCTAGAATAGAAACAGATTTAATTAATGTGATTATTTATTCACAAATAGTAACCTCTCTATTGGTATTAATATTTGGGATTATTCTTAACAGAATTTTAATCTCATCTAAAATAAATGAAAATAAAATTTAAACCTTGGAAAAAAGTATTAGAATAAAATACCTTAAAGAGTACACAGATTATGTTATTGTGCTTTTAAGTTTATTTTCTGTTAGTCCTTTCTTTTCTATGATTGTAAATACATTTCTTCAGATAATTTTAGTATTTTTAATTTGGATAAGATTACTAAGAGGTGGAATATTTTTTGACCACAAAATAAATTTCACATTATTTTTTGTATTTGTTTTATTGGCAGTGCAGGCTGTTTTAAGCGGTGGATTTTCTTATGCCTTCTTATATACCCCTTTTGTAACCTTCTATATTCCCTATCTAATTTATAAATTACTAGGAATAACCTATTTTAGGTATTTTATTAAAACAATGTATTTTATTGCCATCTATACATTTGTTATTTGGTTAATGCAATGCTTTATCCCCTCATTTGATGAATATTTACAAAAATTAATTGTATTGGCAATGCCCTATAGCTGGTCGGCAGTTCCCAGATCTTTGCTTATTTATACAGCGGCTTGGGGCGATAGTATATACAACGATACTCTAGGCATTTACAGGAACTCTGGCATATTTCACGAACCAGGCGCCTATGGGGTTTTTTTATGCCTTTCGATTGTAATTAATTATTTCCTTACAGGCAGTTTGTTTGACAAAAAAAACAAAGTTTTCCTGCTCTGCACTTTATCCACTTTATCCACAACAGCCTACTTTGTAATTTTTGTTTTTCTGTTGTTCTATTTATTCAGTTCAAAACAAAATCCTGCACTAAAAATAATTGGGCTTTTAGTTTTCCTTATGGTATCTATAACTATATATGAAAGTACTGATTTTTTAAAGGAAAAAGTAGAGAGCCAATACTCAGACCAAAAAATAGCTGCGGATAACAATGTGGGTAGAAATGAAGCAAAATCTGGAAGGTTTTATGCCTTTTTTACTTCGGTGAAATTGTTTTTTGAGCATCCTATTTTTGGAAGAGGAATAATTTATGGAACCAGTGAAAAGGCAACAGGAGAAATGAACAAGGATGGCAGTTATGCTTACGGTTTTATAGGTTTATTCTCTACTTATGGGTTCTTTTTTGGTCTATATTATTTACTTTATTTTTATCAGGGATTAAAATTCCTTTCTCAAAAATATAAAATTTTACAGACCATGTTGATTGGAATTTTCATTGGAATTCAATTATCGTTATCTAGCCAAATTTTTATTTTATCCATTCCATTTGTAATGTTATTTATTTTAGGTTCACAAAATTCAAACAAAAAACTAATTTGGAAATAATTAATAAAATATTAAACAAAATAGACCAACATTTTTATAAAATACTTGATGGTAGTATAAAAATTTGGCTGGTGTTTTTTTGTACTTTAAAAAAAATAAAAATGGGGAAAAACAATTTGTTTTTTGGTCATATAAAATTTTACAGAAGTCCTCAATCTATAATAAATATTGGTAGTAACTGCAGATTTAGATCTAGATCGACTTCAAATTTAATTGGAATAAATCACAAGTGTATTATATCTACTCAAGATAAAAACGCAATACTTACAATAGGCAATAATTGTGGCTTTAGTGGAACTTCTATTGGATGTTTTAGTTCAATTACAATTAAAGATAACGTAAAATGCGGTGCAAATACCTTGATAACAGATGGCGATTGGCACATGAACGATACCAGAGTGGGTCCAGCAAAACCTATAGTAATAGAAGAAAATGTTTGGTTGGGCTATGGCTCAATTGTATTAAAAGGAGTAACAATTGGTAAAAATTCAATTATTGGTGCTGGCAGTGTTGTTACAACCAATATACCAGCAAATTGTATAGCAGCCGGAAATCCATGTAAAGTAATTAAACTGCAACATGAATAAAAGAAACCATTTAGTTTATTTAGGTGTTTCTGGTTTCCCAAAGGGATTAGCGGCCATACAAAGGCAACTGTTAGTATCCAAAGGATTAAGTGAGAATGGGTGGGATATTACTATCCTTTGCTCAGGTTCTGTTCACCAAAAGGAAAGTAATATTCCCAAAGAGGGCACGTTTGAAGGTATTTATTTTAAATATATTTTCTCTCCATATAGGGAAGAGAATTTCTTTAAACGCAATCTTCAAAAAAAAATATCGATCTTTTTTGAACTTTATGAATTAATAAAATTAAATAAAAAACAAAAAATTGATGCAGTCTTAATTTCCAATACAAATATTTTCTGGTATGCATTTATAATTTTTTTGGTTTCAAAAATATTGAAATTTAAAAGTGTTTTAAGCTTGGTAGAAATTTATAAAAGTAGAACAAACATTACATTTTTTAAACGAATAAACGATAAGTTGTTTAACCAATTTGGCCTGTATTTTTTTGATGCATATTTTCCTATTAGCCACCAACTAATAGAACATTTTAAACATTTTAAACTTCCATATTTTTACTTTCCTGTTTTGGTGGACAGTAAAAAATTTGATGAAATCAAGGTTAATTCTGCAAGAGATATCAACTATGTATTTTGTGGGGCAGCAGGGTATCCAAAGACAATTGAGTTTACCATTAAGGCATTTGAAAAAGCAAATGTTCCAAACGCAAATTTAATATTGGTTTCAAATGGTTCCTATGAGGAGATAAAACAAATAAAACTTCAAATTCAGAATTCACCAAAGAATGCTACTATTTTTCATAAACAAAATTTAAGTGAATTAGAGTTATATGAATATTATAAAAATGCTACAGCCTTGCTTTTACCTCTTTATTCAACCATTCAAGACGAATCGAGGTTTCCACATAAATTAGGAGAATATTTAGCATCTGGAAATCCTGTTATTACATGCCAAATTGGAGAATTAAAATATTATTTAAAACACAAAGAATCAGCATTTATTTGTACCCCAAATAATATTCTTGAATTTGCAGGATACATGGAATATGTTTCAAATAACACAGAAATTGCTAAATTAGTTGGAGAAAAGGGGAAATTAATTTGTAAAGAAAATTTCGATTATTTAGCTTTAGGAAAACAATGCAGTATTTTTTTAACTCAACTAATTCAAAACGCAAAGTAAATGTTTAGAATTGCAAAAAACATTCTCAAAAAATATAAAATATATAAGGCCACTTCTACCACCGTTGGAAAAGTATTTTCTGAACTGTATGGATTTAAACTTGGCAAGAATAGTAGATTTACAGGAAAAAATATTTCTTTTGGCAGTGAACCCTTTTTAATTGAAATTGGTGATGACGTTACAATTACTCCTGGTGTAAAATTCCAAACCCACGACGGAGGGGTTGCGTTGTTCAGAAATGAACACAAAGGAATGAATGTATTCGGAAAAATTAAAATTGGAAACAATGTTTTTATTGGCGAAGATTCTATGATTATGTATGGAGTATGTATTGGAAACAACGTTGTAATTGGAGCAAGAAGCTTAGTAACAAAAGATATACCCGACAATAGTGTAGCGGCAGGTTCACCCGCAAGAATTATAAAAACACTAGAAGAATATAAAATATCTTCTTTAAAAAAATCAATTCAAGTACTTGAAAAAGATATAGAGCTCAGAAAAAAGGAAATTATTAGCAAATTGAATTTAAAATAAACATGCTCACAGTTCTTATTATATCAAACAATTTGGGCAGAGGTGGAAAAGAAAGGCAAATACACGAAATGCTACAATACTTCAACGCAAATCATATGCCTATTCAATTATCGGTATTATTAAGAGAACCAATTGTTGAATATGATATTTCAAGTTTTTCAAACATTGAATTTAAAATTCCAGAAAAGCGATTAAACTCAAAAGAATTTATTAAATACGTTTATGTTTATTGCTCTCAAAAAAAAATAGATGTTGTTCACAATTGGGAAAGTGGCACAGCTCTACTGTTCTTATTGGTAAAATTCTTCTATTTTAAACATATTAAAGTAGTAGATGGCTCTTTAAGGTATTCAAAAAAATTTAGCCCACTTACAAAAAAATACTGGGTGGCAAGATTAGGCAGAATGTTATCTGATAAAGTAGTGGCAAACAGCACAGCAGGTTTATTGAGTATTTCATATGCAAATAAAAAAAAATATGTGGTAATTGAAAATGGCATAGACCTAAAAAGATTTTACAAACCACCCTCATCAAAAATTAGTGGTCGTTTACAAATTGGTATGGTAGCAAGTTTCTCTGAACCTAAAGATTTTAAGACCTTGGTTTTAGCCGGAATTGAGATCTTGGCAAAAGGATTTTACATTAATTTTACTTTTATTGGAGATGGCAAAGAAAAACAAAGCATTATAGATTCAATTCCAGAAAAATTTAAATCATATTTTACATTTACTGGCAAAGTTGAAAAACCGGAAGAATATTTGATATATTGTGATATTGGAATTTTACTCAGCAAACAAAATCATTCCGAAGGGTTATCAAATTCAATTATGGAATATATGGCTGCAGGTCTACCGGTTATTTGCACAAAAACTGGCGGCAATTTAGAGTTAGTTGAAGAAGGTAAAAATGGTTTTTTAATTGAGCATGAAAATAAAAGGGAATTGATACACAAAATTGAATTTTTCTTTTTCTATTCTATTGCTTTAAAGCAGATGGGCCAGGAATCAAAAAGTAAGATAACCGAAAATTTTGAAATTGGAAAAGTTTGTGAAAAATATTTTAAACTCTATACTAGCTTAGTTTAAAATGGGAGCCATATATATTTCTCCAATTAATGAAGATATTCCAGATTCTGTTTTTAATATTTTTAAAAACAAAGGATTTAATTTACCTCCAACAGAATTAATTTTAGACGGAAAAAAAATAATTGTATTTCCTAAACAATTAATACAAGTAAAAAATATTGTACACAAAGAAAACTGTACTTTAATTTCAATTGGAACGTGTTTCTATAAAAATCTAACGTACGAAGCAGGACTGAATCAAATTCTTTCTGATTTGATAAATGGAGATTTAAATGTATCCAATTTATGCGGAAATTATTTTTTATTATTTTGGTACAATAAAAAACTAGAATTCATTATTGATCCAACCTCAACGCAATCTATTTTTTTTAATCTCGAAACACAAATTATTAGTTCCTCCTTTTTGGCTTGCATTGTTGGTAAAAAAGAATCTTTAGGCAAAAAAAATAAAATAAATAAATCTGCATTAATAGAAACTTTTACAAGCGGAGGATTAATAGGACCTGAAACAATAATAGAAGGAATTTTTAGATTCGAATCAAAATTACATGACAGCCTACCTGGTATAAATAAACTAAAAAATATACGTTCAGAAATAAAATCAACAGAAAATGTTGTATACACATTTCATGAGGAGGTAAACAATCAATTGGCAAATTTAAATTTGTTCTTTAGCGATTTTTCCAATGTTTTTAATGAATTTGGTGCACTTTCTGGAATAACCGGAGGATTTGACAGCAGATTACTTTTACTTACCATAAATAAAAATAAATTAAAAGTTGTACCATTTATCAATGAAAAAAATTTAGGGTCAATTCAATTAAAAATTGCAAATGCACTTACACAAAAAATTGGACTACCATTAATTCATCCAAAACAAAAACAGAAGGAGGTAAACATAAGAGAGAATTTTTATTTCAATGACGGATTAATTAGAATATACCAAATTTGGACAGAGGAAACCAAAAGCAGAGAATATGTTTCTAAATTATATACATCAAATAAAATTGGATTTAGCGGTATTGGAGGAGAGCAGTATAGAAATTCCGATTACCTTTTGCACACCAATTATTCATTAAAAAAATGGATAGAAGGAGAGCTAATTATAAAACACTCTGGAAATTGTTTTGACAATAATTCTGAAAAAGAAAAAATTATTGAGCAAATAGAAAAAAAACTCAACAACTTTTTTAAATTTGAATCTGTTGGAAAAATTAGTTTTAGTGAAATAAAAAAAATCCAAAATGAAATTCTTAACAATTCTAATCGAACATTACGAAACAACATAGAAAATCAATTAGCGTTTTTTATTAGTCCCTTTATTGAAAACACAATTTCAAAAGCAGCTTATAATTCTATTCCTTTTTTGGGAGGTCATCATGAATTTGAAAAGAAAATGATTGAAAAAACAAATAAAGACTCTTCTGATATTGAAACTGATTATGGTTATAAATTAAAAAATAAAGTTCCTTTAAAGTATACATTTACTGGGGTTTTAAAATCTATACTAGGTTTGATTGCATTTAATAAATTACTGTTTTTGCAAAAAAATAATTCTTACATTTCAACTGAAAATAAAGAATTCAATAATAAACTATCAACTCTTAATTTACCAATCAAATTAGAGATGCTAAAAAACAACACTCTTATTGCACCATTAATTATAGAAACCGAATTCATGTTAAATGAAATGGATGACTTTATAGAATAAAAATAGCGCTCAAATGATTAAACTTTTTATCAACTCCTACCTCACAAAAAAAATTAAACTTGCTTGCCAAAAAAAATGGAAGAAAATAGTTTTAACTAATGGGGATTATTCAAGCCAAAAGCAAGTGCAAGAAAAATACCTTGCTCTTTGGAAACCCCTTTCTAAAAAAATTGAACTTTACTACCTAAATTACTATTCAAAAATTAGCAGCATTGAGAATTATAAGTACATGCCAGAAGACTTATACTATACTAAAATAGAACCTACATTAAACAATAAATCTTTTGCACTTGCCTATTCTGATAAAAATTTTTATCAGCGATTTTTAAGAGATTTTTCTGCAATTTTTCCAAAGACAATAGTAAGAAGTATAAACAAAACTATTTTTACTTCGGAATATAATTGTGAGATAAATACCAAAAATGCAGCTTTTCTTTTACAAGAAGATACTTCTTATATTTTTAAATCTGCTGTAGAAACCAGCGGTGGACAAGATGTTTTTTTTATTTCTAGAAAAGAGGACAAACTTCTCATAAAAGATTCTACCAAAGATAACCAAGAAATTAGTTTTGAAAAACTTCATACTAAATATCCTAATTTTATTATCCAGGAAAAAATCAACCAACATTCATGGTTTTCTGCATTCAATAAAAGTAGCGTTAATACATTAAGAGTTTATACCTACAGATCTGTTGTAAATGAAAATGTTCATGTATTAAGTTGTGTATTAAGATTTGGTCAAAATGGTCAATTGGTAGACAACCAGGCTGCAGGTGGATTGACCATTGGCATAAATAAAGACGGATTACTAAATAATTTTGTATGCAACAAATATGGAAGAGTAAAGAATACCAACAATGAATTTTCGGA
The DNA here is from genome assembly GCA_037131955.1 of Bacteroidota bacterium. Taxonomy (GTDB): domain Bacteria; phylum Bacteroidota; class Bacteroidia; order UBA4408; family UBA4408; genus CAIMMJ01. The sequence continues at coordinate 23,620 of JBAXQC010000010.1, read as the reverse complement.
TCTATTTTTAACCAAAGTTCCTTTCTATGATAAAATGGAAGATTATGCTAAAAAAATAGCGCCCTCCTATTATTATCATAGATTATTGGGTTTTGATTTTTGCGTAACAAATAACAATGAAATTAAACTATTAGAAATAAATTGTAAAAACATAGAAATAAATTTTTTGCAAATGAACAATGGCCCTCTATTTGGAGAATTTTCAAAAGAAATAATTGATTATTGTTTGCATACAAAAAAAAATGTAGTAATTGATTTCCCTATTTAGTCATGAACAATATTCCTATCATATATTACCATTCGGTTGCACCTAAAAAAAACAAGAAATGGTATAAGTCTTATCTAACTCTTGAACAAAAATATTTTGAAGACTTACTATTTTGGTTAATGAAAAAAGAGTATACATTTATTTTTTTAGACGAGTATTTTAAACTGAAAAATCAAAAATCAAATAAAAAATACATTTGTTTAAATTTCGACGATGGCTGTTTAGACAATTACGTTCATGTATTTCCACTATTAAAAAAATATTCAATAAAAGCTACTATCTATGTAAACCCCGAATTTATTCCAGAAATTGAAATACCAAGAAAAACAATAGACCAAATAAATAAAAGCGAAAATAATGAGCTGGAGGAATTAGGCTTCTGCTCCTGGTCAGAATTAAAGTTAATGCAAGATTCTGGCTTAGTAGATATTCAATCGCACACGCTTAGCCACACAAAATATTTTGTAAGCACTAAAATACGGGAGTTCCATCACCCTAAATCAAATTATTTATATCCTATTGCCAATTTATATCCTCAAAAAAAACCAAATTATATTTCGGATTCAAATTTTAAAAATTTGATTCCTTATGGTACCCCATTTTTTGAAGAGAAATCTGCAGCGATTGCAAAAAGAATATTTATTTCAAAAAGCTTTGAGGAAGAATGTGTAACTACTTTAAAAAATTACAACTGGGAGCAATATTCTAAACAAGAATGTTTGGAAATAATAAATCCAATTTACAAAATATATTTAGAGTCCAATTCATTAATAGAAAAAATAGAAACAGACGTTGAATTCGAAGAAAGGGTTGAAATGGAATTGGCAGAGTCAAAAAGAATAATTGAGCAAAAACTCTCTAAAAATGTGCGATATTGCTGCTGGCCTCACGGCGATTATAATGAACACGCTCATAAAACAGCCATCCAGGTAGGTTATGATGCCACAACAATAGTACTAAAACACTTTGAAAAAAATACTTTTGCAGATAGGTTTGATAGAATAGGGCATGGTAGTGTAAAAAACAATAGATTTTTAACTTTACTTAAAATGAAATTTAAAATTAAGGCATACCAAAATATATTTCCATACATACAATTAGAGAATTTGTTTATTAAAATTAAATATGGAAAAAGTTAAAGTAGTAATTTTAAAAAATGAATTGAACGACGACCATTTACTTTGGGAAAAAGCTTGCGTTCTGCATTCAAATGAGGTTTCTTACAGAACTGTAGATTTAACCAAGAACAATTGGTTAGAAGAAATTCAAGCAAAGCCGTTTGATTATTTACTGAGCAAACCAGGGGCATTTACCTCTGCACTAAAACAATTATACGACGAACGAATTTATATTTTGGGTAACATTTTAAACTATAAGATTTACCCTAGAGAGAATGAAGTTTTTATTTACGAGAACAAAAGGTTTTTGTCTTATTTTTTAAAAGCAAATTCTATCAATCATCCAAAAACAAATGTGTACTATTTTAAAAATGAAGCATTAAATGATCTTCAATATTTAAAATTTCCAATAGTAGCCAAAACAAATATTGGAGCATCTGGAAGAGGTGTTGTAGTATTAAAAACAGAAGACGATGCAAAAATTTATATACAAAATGTTTTTTCGGGAAAAGGTGCAACAAAATCTACAGGTCCTAATTTTTCTAAGGGAGGAATATTAAAACGCGGAATTTATTACATTTTAAACCCAAGTAAAATTTTAAAAAAACTTGATTTTTATAAATCAATAAACAATGATGTTCAAAAAGATTTTTTAATTTTTCAAGAATATATTCCGCATGAATTTGAATGGAGGGTTGTTAGAATTGGAGATTCTTTTTTTGCACATAAAAAATTAAAGCTAGGAGAAAAAGCCAGTGGCTCACTATTAAAAAATTACGATACCCCACCTACTGAACTTTTTGATTTTGTAAAAAAAATTACAGACGCACACAAATTCTTTAGTCAGGCCATTGATATTTTTCAGGTTGGTGAATTGTTTTTTGTGAATGAAATGCAATGTATTTTTGGTCAAAGCGATTCTTTTCAAATGATGGTAGAAGGAAAAATTGGGAGGTACAGAAACATAGAAAATAAATGGAAATTTGAAGAAGGAGATTTTAATCAACTTGAATGTTATTCATTACGCATACAACACATTATTAATAAATTCCAAGATTGATGAAAGTACTGTTTGTAAGTAGTGGAAATAAAAAAAACAGAATTAACACAATTGTATATAGACAAGGTGAGAGTTTAAAAAAAGAAGGATTAACTATTCAATACTTCTCCCTAAAAGGGAAGGGCTTACTGGGATATGTTAAAAATATTTTTACGCTGAGATCCTTTTTAAGTAAAAATAAATTTGATGTTATTCATGCCCACTATGGACTTTGTGGAATTGTTAGTTTATTGGCAAAGAGAAACGAAAAATTAATTGTTTCGCTCATGGGAGATGATATTTTAGGTTCACGAGATTATTCCGGAAAAAGCACTTCCTCTGGCAAAATATTTATTTTTATTAATCAAATTGCTTCTAGTTTTTATAACTATATTATTGTTAAATCAGCAGAGATGAAATCTCAATTAAACTTTGCAGAAAATAAAATTCAGATAATTCCTAATGGAGTAGATTTTGATTTATTTTATCCCGTTGAAAAAAGCATTGCTTTAGAAAAAATAAATTGGACAAATGAACGTATCAATTTGTTGTTTTTAGGTGACTTCAATAGACCAGAAAAAAACTATAAACTAGCAATTGATGCTGTGGAATTATTAAAAAATAAATTCAAAAATTTACATTTACATGTTATAAACAATCAGCCTACATCAAATTTAAAATTTTATTATTCTGCAGCAAATGTACTTTTGCTCCCCTCCTATCACGAGGGTTCTCCTAATGTAATTAAAGAGGCCATGAGTTGTAATTGCCCAATTGTGGCAACAGATGTAGGAGATATAAAATGGTTATTTGGAAATACCCCAGGTTATTATCTATCTACTTTTGATGCTTCACAATTCTCAACGGCAATAGAACATGCAATTAAATATTCTTTAAATTTATCTGAGCCGCAAGGCAAGAAAAGAATTGTTGAGTTATCTTTAAATTCAAAAGATATTGCACAAAAAATTATAAACGTCTACAAAAAACAATTGTAATATGTGCGGAATAAATGGCATAATTAATTTTAATCACACAAAAGTAAATGAAGCTGATTTATTAAAAATGATGAAGCTGATTAAACACCGCGGTCCAGATGACCAAGGTATTTTTTTGAACAATAATATTGGATTTGGCTTTGTTAGATTAAGTATTATTGATTTATCTACAGCCGGTCATCAGCCATTTAAAAGTGCCGATGGAAGATATACCATGGTGTTTAATGGAGAGATATTTAATTACTTAGAATTAAGAAATGAACTCGAAAGCAAAGGAGTTAAATTCACTACCAAAACTGATACAGAAGTATTGCTTAATGCTTACATTTTTTACGGAGAGGAAGCACTAAATAAACTAAATGGTATGTGGGCAATGGTTGTTTATGACAGCCAATCAAACACAGTATTTATTTCTAGAGATAGATTTGGCATAAAACCATTTTATTATTATTACAACCAAAATTCGTTTTATTTTTCCTCTGAAATACCCTCTTTATTAAGCGTAATTCCCACTAAACCAACAGCCAATTATGATGCCATATTCGACTACATGGTTTTTAATAAAACAGACCAAAGTACAAGTACCTTTTTTAAAGGAATTCAAAAATTAAACCATGGGCACAAAATTACTATAGACTTAATCGACACAAATAAAGAAATTACATCCGTAGAATGGTATAATTTAGAGAATAGGGTTAAAAATACTACCGGATTTAAAAACGTTTTAGAATTTAAGGAAGAATTAAAAAGAGCCATAAAATTAAGACTAAGGAGCGACGTTCCTTTAGGAGTTTGCCTGAGCGGAGGACTAGATTCATCAACAATTACAAGTTTAATAATTGATGATTTCCAGCATAAAAATCTACAAACGTTCTCATCTGTTTTTGACGATTCATTTTCTGGAAATGAAAAGCATTTTATAGATTTATACAAAGACAAACCTGGCAACAGAAATTTCGTAACGCCAACCTATTTAACGTTGTTAAATGATTTAGATGAATTTATTAAGTGTCATGCAGAACCACTGCCATCAACTGGCCCTTATGCACAATTTAAAGTTATGGAATTGGCGAAAAACAATGTGGTAGTAACAATTGATGGGCAAGGTGCAGATGAATACCTTGCTGGATATCATTATTTTTTTGGGTTTTATTTTAAAGACCTTTTGTTAAAATTAAAATTATGGACACTTGTAAAAGAGATTTTTTTCTATCTAAAAATTCATCGTTCCTTATTTGCCATTAAAACTTTTCTGTTTTTTTTATTGCCAAAAAATCTTAGGACAAAAGCAAAGGTTTCCAATGTTGGTTATCTTAACGAGACTTTTGTAAAAAATCACAAACACAATCGCGTAATTGCCGATAACCTTTACGGATCCGGTAGTTTAAAAGAATCTCTCATAAATCATTTCAACTATAAATTAGAACACCTTTTAAAATGGGAAGATAGAAATTCTATGTATTTTTCTATTGAAGCCAGAGTTCCGTATTTAGATTATCAATTGGTAGAAAAATCCTTGGCAACAAATTCTAATCTCATAATAAAAAATGGAATGACTAAACACATTTTACGAGAATCTATGAAAGGTGTATTGGATGAAAAAATTAGAATGAGAGTAGACAAAAATGGATTTGACACACCACAAGATTATTGGTTCAGAACCCCAGAATGGCAAAACAAAATAGAAGAAATAATTTCAAGCACTAGTTTTAAAAATCGCGGAATAGTTGATCCAGAAAAAGCAAAAATAAAATATAAAAAACACTTAAATAACGAGATTTCCATTGCCAGAGAAATTTGGAAATGGATTCACTTGGAACTTTGGTTCAGAAAATTTATCGATAAAGCTTAAAATAGAAATGCAATTAAAAATTAACGATATAGGAATTGACGAATGGAACCATTTTCTTGAAAAAAGTAAATTTGGGAGTCCATTTCACTCCTGCAATTTTTTTAATTCACTAAATAATAGCCAACAATACAAAGGGTATATTTTTTCTGTTGAAGAAAAAAATGAAACAAAAGCAATTTGTCTTGTAAGTATATTAAAAGAAAATGGAATTAAAGCAAAGTTTTCTAAGCGTGCAATTATCTATGGAGGATCCATTTTATTAGAATCTACTTCTGCTGATGAATTAGACTTTTTATTAAAAGGGATTTGTAAATACCTAAAAAAAGACTGCATTTACATTGAATTTAGGAATTATTTTAATTACAGTGATTTTAATACTATTTATCTAAACAACGGCTTTTTATATGAACCTTATGTAAATGTTCAGTTAAGCATTTCAGATTTAACTGTTCAGCAAGTAATTTCTCAATTTAAATACAACAGGAGAAGAGAAATTAAACTCTCACTAGAAGAAGGCTGCGAATATTTTGTATCCAATAGTATTGATGACTTAAAAGGTGTTTACACTATTTTGTACGATTTGTACATCAACAAAGTAAAATTACCACTTCCAAAAATAAATTTCTTTATTGAGTTGTTGCAATCAAATACAATGGTTTTAACCGTGGTAAAGCACCACAATAAAATAATTGGAGGTGCCTTTTGTCCGTATTTAAATAACAAATCACTGTATACTTTTTATTATTGTGGACTCAGAGAATACCACAAAAAAATATTCCCTACACATTTGGCAATACTTGCTGCAATTGAATTTGCTATAGAACAAAACTTAATTTGCATTGACTTTATGGGTGCCGGAAAAATGGAAAATGATTATGGCGTTAGAAAATATAAAATGGAGTATGGTGGCCAATTGGTAGAACACGGTAGATACATAAAGATATTAAATCCATTGTTATATAAAATTGGAAAACTTGGTCTAAAAATACTAGCTAAACTAAAAAAATGAGAATTTTAATTGATATTGGCCATCCAGCTCACGTACATTTATTTAGAAACCTGTATTTTAAACTTATTGATAATGGCCACTTTGTAATTGTAACTATTAAAGACATTCCTATTGCGAAAATATTGTTAGAAAAATATGGAATACCATACATTGTAATAGGAAAAAAATCTGATGGAATTTTAGGTAAATTTTTTGACCAGATAAAGTTTGGAATTACACTTTATAAAATTGCAAAAAAAAATAAAATAGATATAGCTATTGGCACTAGCATAACTATTGCACACATTTCTAAATTTAGTAAAATTACCTCCTTTGTGTTTGATGACGATGATAGCTCCGTTCAGCCACTAATGTCAAAGTTTGGACACCCATTTGCTGACTTTTTGGTATCACCAGATGTTTTAAATTACGAAAGGTTAAAACCTAATCATATTACATATCCTGGTTACCATGAACTTGCTTATTTGCACCCAAAAGTATTTACACCTGACTCTGAAATTTTAAACGAAATTGGAGTAAAAATAAATGAACCTTATTTTATTTTACGTTTCAATGCCTTTAAAGCTCATCATGATATTGGAATATCTGGTTTGAGTTTAGAACAAAAAAGGTATTTAGTAAACACACTTACCAAATATGGAAAAGTATTTATTACAACCGAAAGAGATATTGATGAGGAATTTAAAATTTTTCAATTAAAAGTTTCTCCAGAAAAAGCTCATTCGCTGCTATACTTTGCTGCTCTGCTTATTGGCGATAGTCAAACCATGACTTCAGAAGCAGCAGTGCTTGGTACACCCTCGTTGCGTTGCAATAGTTTTGCTGGAAAAATTTCTTACCTAGAAGAAGAGGAAAAGAAGTACCACTTAACCTATGCTTTTTTGCCAACAGAATTTGAAAACTTAAAACATAAGTTAAATGAAATGCTGTCAAATAAGGACTTAAAAAAAGAATGGCAAGTAAAAAGAAACGCTATGCTTAACGATAAAATTAATGTTACAGAATTTTTTTATCACCTTATTTCCAATTTTTTTATTACTAAATCAATCGAAAAAACTAAATTTGATTTTAAAAAATTCAATTAAATGCTGGTAGATATTATTGCAGGGGCTAGGCCAAATTTTATGAAGATTTCACCCATCATAAAATCAATTAAATTAGCCCAATCAAATGGAAAAAATATTCATTTTAGATTAATTCATACCGGACAACACTATGACAAAAACATGTCGGATAATTTTTTTGAACAACTTCAAATTCCAGAACCACACTTCAATCTGAATGTTGGCAGTGGCTCTCAAGCCCAACAAACAGCAGGCATAATGATAAAGTACGAAGAAATTCTGGAAAAAGAAAAATCAGATTTATGCCTAGTTGTTGGCGATGTAAATTCTACTATGGCTTGCAGCATTGTTGCAAAAAAAATGAACATTAAAGTTGCACATGTAGAGGGCGGAATTCGTTCTGGAGATAGCACAATGCCGGAGGAAATAAATAGAATGGTAACTGATTCTATTTCTGATTTCTTTTTTACTACCTCAGAAATTGCAAACGAAAATTTAAAAAATGAAGGTATCGCCAAAAGCAAAATTTACTTTGTTGGAAATACAATGATTGATACATTGCTTGCAAATACCACTAATTTCTTTCCACCCGAAATATATACAACACTTCCTCTCCATAAAAAAAAATACATAGTGCTTACCTTGCACCGTCCATCAAACGTAGATGAGGAATCTCTTTTCGATACTTTAATTCAAAATTTAATTACCTTTTCATCACAAATTCCTATTGTATTTCCTGCCCATCCAAGGACAAAAAAAATAATTGAAAAACTTAATTTTTCTTTCAACAACCTATTCGTTATTGACCCTCTTAGTTATTTTGAATTTAATTTTTTGGTACAAAACTCCATGGCTGTTATTACAGACTCTGGAGGGGTAACAGAAGAAACTACCGTACTTAATATACCTTGCATTACGCTAAGAAATTCTACGGAAAGGCCAGAAACATGCAGCATTGGAACAAATGTTTTGGTTGGTTCGGATATAGATCAGTTAAAAATAGCTTTTGAAAATTTACATTCTGGAATTTGGAAAGCGGGAAGCATACCCCCTTTATGGGATGGGAAAGCTTCTGAAAGAATTGTAAATTACCTAATTGAAATATTTAATTTGTAATGGATTTTACTTTACACACCTATCAAAAACTCTTAGAAACATTTCAAGAAAAAAATTTTTCATTTGATCTTGTATCAAATTACCCTAAGGATTTGAAAAATAAAAAAATTTTCTTGAGACACGATGTTGATGATTTAAAATTAAACTCCTTAAAGTTTGCTCAAATTCAACATAAAATGGGAATTGTTGGAACGTATTATTTTAGGATGGTTCCCGAAAGTTTTAATAAAGATGTTATTCTTGAAATTGCAAATATGGGACACGAGATTGGATACCATTACGAAGACATGGATTTTGCAAATGGAGATCCAGAAAAAGCCCTTGCATATTTTAAAAATCACTTAAAAACACTCAGAGAAATAACTCCCATTACAAGTATCTGTATGCATGGAAGTCCAAGAAGTAAATTTGACAACAAAGCCATCTGGAATCATTACAATTACAAAGATTTTGATATTTCTATAGAACCTTATTTTGACTTTGATTTTAACAAAGTATTTTATTTAACAGATACAGGAAGACGTTGGGATGGATTTAAAGTAAGCGTTAGGGATAAAGTGCAAACAACAAAGAAATGGCCCGAATATAATTCAACAGATCAAATTATAAAATCCATACAAGAAAACAAGTTTCCAGAAATTGCACTTTTTAACTTCCATCCTCAAAGATGGACAAACAATAAGTACATTTGGGTAAGTGAATTTGTGCGTCAGAACATAAAAAATAAAATAAAACAATACCTCTTTGTCACAAAAAACAAATCTCAAGCGTAACTATTTACTCGTTTACCTTTTCATTATTTTTCTTGGAATTGTATTACCCATAAACAATAAAGAATCTACAATAAACCATACTTACGTTTTTAGTTTAAGGTTAGATTACTTATTTCATATCCTGATTTTTGCACCTTGGTTCTATTTCTACAAAACTTTAAACTTTAAAATTAATAAATTTGTATGGCTGTTTTTAGGGATTGGATTTGCCATATTATTTGAACTAATTCAGAACCTAATTCCATACAGAACGTACAATTATTTGGATATGCTATTTAATATTGTTGGAATACTTCTTAGCTTTATTTTCATTCATTTAAAAGCATTTAAAAATGAAAAGTAATTTGCTCAACATTCTTGGAATGGGCTCCTTTAACTACATAAATAATTATATAGATTTAGATTCGCCAAACACGCTTGTAGTGAATACTACCAATCCATTTAATATTGAAAGCAACAATACCCAAATTAATGCAATAGTAAATCTAAGACCTGTAAATGAATTTAGATTTATAAACAAATTTTTTGAAGCAGTTAATGAAAAATTAAATGCAGGAGGAATCTTTATATGTAGATTCGAAACTATTGTTGCCAGAAAAGAAAGGCAAAAAATAGGTAATATTCCCATTATTAAGAATCTATATTTTATTTTTGAATTTTTATTTTTACGGGTAGCACCAAAAGTTTGGGGACTTAAAAAAATCTATTTTTTTATTACCAAAGGAAAAATAAGACTATTATCCAAAGCTGAAGTTTTGGGCAGATTAGTAAGCTGTGGTTTTAAAATTGTTGATTACAGCTCCTTTAATGGCTATTTATACTGTGTTGTAAAAAAGGAAAAACTTCCTGATTATAATCCGGAGCCATCCTATGGCCCTTTATTTAAAATGAAACGGATGGGAAAAAACGGAAAAATAATTAAGGTATATAAATTTAGAACAATGCATCCCTATTCTGAGTATTTACAAGATCATATTCTCACTCTCCATGGATACGCAGAAAGTGGTAAACCAAAAAATGATTTTAGACTAACACCTTGGGGTGCTACACTAAGAAAATTTTGGATTGATGAGTTACCGCAATTGATAAATGTAATTAAAGGTGAAATGAAGTTGGTAGGTGTTCGCCCTATAAGCGAAAGATATTTTAATGATATTCCAAAAGATTTGCAGGAACTAAGGTCTAAACAAAAACCCGGATGCATACCGCCCTATGTTTCACTTGATAGAAAAGGATCTGTTGAAGAAGTTTTACAATCAGAAAGAGAATATTTACTCATAAAAAATAAAAATCCATACACCACCGATACCAAATTCTTTTTTAAGGCCTTATTTAATATTATTGTAAAAAGAAAAAGAAGTGCCTAAGCTGTCTACAGAAATCATTTAGAAATAAAAATGATTTATATTTTATCTTTACCAAGAAATAATTTAAACCATTGGAACCATCTAAATCTATTTTTAACGAAATAATTATCGCACCTGCTACAGCCTCAGGTGTTGGAGCAATTGCAGTAATAAGAATATCAGGCCATGGTTGTTTTGAAATTACCAATAATTTTTTTGAAGGAAAAAATGGAAAGAAAAATTTACTTAATAAAAAAACTCATACCATTTCTTTTGGCACATTAAAACATGAAAATAAAATTATTGATGAAGTTCTAATTAGTAAATTTATATCTCCAAACAGCTATACAGGAGAGGATACGTTAGAAATAAGTTGCCATGGATCTTTGTATATTCAAAGTAAAATTGTTCAATTGTTTTGCGCTAACGGATGTAGATTGGCGAACCCCGGAGAATTTACGTTAAGAGCTTTTTTAAATGGTAAATTAGATCTTTCACAGGCAGAAGCCGTAGCTGATGTGATTGCAGCAGAATCTGAAAGTGTCCACAATTTAGCTTTTAGTCAACTAAGAGGAGGCTTTGCTACCGAACTTAAAAACTTAAGAAACGAATTAATAAACTTTGCCTCCCTAATTGAATTAGAACTAGACTTTGCAGAGGAAGATGTTTCATTTGCAAAGAGAGAAGATTTAACGGATTTGGTAAACAAACTATTAAAATTAGTAATCGCACTTAAAAATTCTTTTTCTTTAGGAAATACAATTAAAAATGGCATTGCAGTTGCTATTGCTGGTAGGCCAAATGTTGGAAAATCTACTTTGTTAAATGCCTTATTAAAAGAAGAAAGAGCTATTGTTAGCGAAATTGCAGGAACAACCAGAGACAGTATAGAAGATGTTTTAAACATCAAGGGTTATATTTTTAGGTTTATAGATACTGCCGGAATTAGAGAAACAAACGATGCAATAGAAAAAATTGGTATTAGTAAGACTTTCGAAAAAATAAAAGAAGCAAAAGTTGTTTTATACATCTGCTCTGCTGCTGAAATAGAAGACTTAAATTTTGATGAAATTTTTTCTGGAACAGAATTTATTGGTAAAAAAATAATTGTAATAGTTAACAAAATAGATTTAGTTTCAGAATTAAAACCACTTGAACATAGATTTAAGGAAATGGACATTGAATCACTATTTATATCAGCCAAATCAGGAGAAAACCTACATCTTATTGAAGAAAAACTGCTAAGTTTAACTGTAAATAGATCAATTGAGAATAACGATTTAATAGTTTCTAACTCTAGGCATTACGAAGCATTAATTCATGCAGAAATTGCTTTGGAGAAAACATTAGAAGGAATTGAATCAAACATTACAGGAGATTTTTTAGCACAAGATATTAGAACTTCATTGTATCATATTGGCCAAATTACAGGGCAGATAGAAATTGATAGAGATATACTCGGAACAATTTTTTCTAAGTTTTGCATTGGTAAATAATTATTTATTTATGATTGTTAAAAGCACAATTGCTGAATTAATCTCCCAAGGCGAACACCAGCAGCAAGATTTTAAAATGAGAATTGACAATTCAAAAAAAATTGCAAAAACACTTTGTGCATTTGCAAATGGAATTGGTGGTAGAATATTAATTGGTGTAAAAGACAATGGAAACGTATTTGGCATAGATGTTCAAGAAGAAGCACACATGATTGAAGCTGCTGCAGAAATGTACTCTAAGCCAATTATAGAATATAATTTAATTCCACATAAAATAGAAAGAAAAAATGTTTTAGAAGTTTGGGTTCCACCTTCAAAAAAACTACCTCATTCTGCACTAGATGAAAATAATAATTGGATAGCCTATATCAGACAAAATGATGAAACATTACCCGCAAAAGGTTTTATTTTAGCGGTATGGCAATATGCAAATTCAACTATGCCCGAATATTATTCTCATACCGATAAAGAAAAAAAGATTTTTGAATTATTAGAAAATTATCCAAACTCAGCGATTAATTTTATTCAAAAGAAAATTTATGCCAACAGAACCTCTTTATTTAAAACTCTTGCCAAACTAATTGCTTGGAGAATAATAAAGTACGAAATTTCAAACGGACAGATTCTTGTTTCTTTAAAATAAAACTTATTGATTTTCTTTTTTGTCTATGGCATCGGCAACAGCAATAGTAACCATGTTTACTATTTCTCTTACACTACTTCCAATTTGTAATATGTGTGCAGATTTTTTAAATCCTAACAAAATTGGGCCAATAGCTTCTGAACCTCCTAACTCCTGCATTAATTTATACGCTATGTTTCCACTTTCTAAATTAGGAAAGATTAGAGTATTTGGACCTTCTTTAGCCAATGGAGAAAACGGAAATTTTTCGGAGAGTAATTCTTTGTTTAAAGCAAAATTTGCTTGCATTTCGCCATCCACTATCAATTCTGGATGATGTTTGTGCAAATAGGCCACGGCCTCTCTAACGTTTCTTGTATTGGCGTTATCGCTTGATCCAAAATTAGAATAAGACAACATCGCAATTCTAGGGACAAGATTAAACTTACGAACAGATTCTGCTGTTAGAAGTGTTATTTGAACTAACTCTTGAGCTGTTGGAGAAATATTTAAAGTAGTATCAGCAAAAAAGATAGGTCCCTTTTTTGTCATCATCAAATACATTCCTGCTCCCCTACTATAACCTTCTTTTATTCCAAAAATCTCTAGTGCAGGTCTAATGGTATCGGGATATTTTCTTGTTAATCCGGATATTAAAGCATCTGCCTCGCCAGTTTCTACCATCATTGCACCAAAGTAATTTCTCTCGTGCATGGCTTTTCTTGCCTCAAAATTTGTATAGCCTCGTCTTTTTCTTTTGTCAAAAAACAAATCACCGTAGCGGTGTCTTCTCTCTTTCTCCTTTTCGCTTCGGCAATCTATTATTTCAGTATCGCCCAAATTGATATTAAATTCTTTGATTAAGCTTTTTATTTTTTCAGGATCACCTAATAATATTGGAATTGCAATTCCATCATCCTTAACCTGAAATGCGGCCTTTAAAATTTTGTAATGATCAGCTTCTGCAAAAACAACTCTTTGAGGATTCTGACGAGCTTTAGCAGCAACATTTTTCATGAGCTTATTGTCTAAACCCATTCTATTTCTTAGCTCAGTTTCATAAGCATCCCAATCTGTGATTATTTTTTTTGCTACACCACTTTCAATCGCTGCTTTGGCAACTGCGGGCGCAACTTCATAAATTAATCGGGAATCAATTGGTTTGGGAATAATATAATGTGGACCAAATGAAAGATTTTTTTCTGCGTAAGCTAAATTTACAGCATCTGGAACCGGCTGTTTTGCCAATGCGGCTATGGCCTTTACTGCTGCCAATTTCATTGCTTCATTAATTGTTGTTGCTCTTACATCAAGAGCACCTCTAAATATAAACGGAAATCCTAATACGTTATTTACTTGATTAGGATGATCGCTTCTTCCAGTAGCCATTACTATATCTTTTCTTGCTTCAATTGCATCGGCATAAGGTATTTCGGGAGCTGGATTTGCCAAAGCAAAAACAATAGGCTTAGCTGCCATGGATTGAATCATTTCTTTAGACACGATGTTGCCTTTAGAAAGTCCAACAAAAACATCGGCATCATTTAATGCATCTGCAAGTTTATTTAAATTGTGGTGTGTTGCAAATACAGATTTTTGAGCATCTAAATCTGCTCTGTCTTTTCTTATTACTCCTGTGCTATCGCACATGATTAAATTTTCTTTTTTTGCACCTAAAGCCAAATACAATTTGGCACATGAAATTGCAGAAGCACCTGCACCATTAAAAACAATTCTTACCTCTTCTATTTTCTTGTTTACTAATTCCAATGCATTAATTAATGCTGCACCAGTTATAATTGCCGTACCATGTTGGTCGTCATGCATTATTGGAATGTTTAATTCTTCCTTTAATCTGGTTTCAATTTCAAAACATTCAGGCGCCTTTATATCCTCCAGATTTATGCCACCAAATGTTGGCGCAATGGCCTTAACCGTTTGAATAAAAAGTTCAGGATCTTCTGCGTTTACTTCAATGTCAAAAACATCTATGTCTGCAAAAATTTTAAACAACAAACCTTTACCTTCCATTACCGGCTTTGATGCTTCTGCCCCAATATTTCCTAAACCTAACACTGCTGTTCCGTTAGAAATTACAGCAACTAAATTTCCTTTGGCAGTGTACTTATAAACGTTCTCTATATCTTTTTCAATCTCTAAACAAGGTTCTGCAACTCCAGGCGAATATGCCAAAGACAAATCTCTTTGTGTGGAATATGGTTTTGTGGGAACAACTTCAATTTTTCCGGGTTTGCCTTGCGAATGATAATCTAATGCCTCTTGCTTTTTATTTTCCATCTAATTTTTATTTATATGCGAAGATAAATTTTATTAATTAATGACTTTCATGCTATCATTGAAAAATGAAATCTTGGCCCATTTTTTAGAATAAATTAATTAAAATAGGAAAGTGATAAAATATATTCTGGAAAAAGGTCGTAAAGCAATTAGTACCCGGGGCCGGGATCGAACCGGCATGAGAGTGAACTCACAGGTGTTTGAGACCAGCGCGTCTACCAATTCCGCCACCCGGGCATAATGTATCTTAAAACTTTGTAGTAGCTTTAAGTTCGGCTTTGTGTAAGAACATCAATAAAACGTATTTTTTATTGAGAGTGCGAAAGTAAACAATTGTAACTAATTTACAATATGTTTTAATAATTTTAGGGAAATTAACCCACAACTATGAAACATTCAGAAAACTGGCAAAGAATTGAATTGGAAAACAAACAGAGTTGTCTTAAGAGAGATTTTGTTTTCAATAACTTTATAGAAGCATTTGCATTTTTAACTAAAGTGGCAATGGTTTCGGAAAAAATAAACCATCATCCAAGTATTTTTAATACTTACAACAAGGTTTCATTGCAGCTAAATACCCATGACGCAAAAAATACAATAACAGAATTGGATATTAATTTAAGTAAAGAAATTGATAAGCTGTTGTAGAAATTATAACTACTGATTTTCCTTTGTTACAGGAGGTTTATAATTTAAATAACCCAAACCAAGATGAGGGGTAAAACCAAGCCTTTGATGAAAACTTCCTGCAAAATCTATTCGAATGTTTTTTGTATAAAATCCAACGCCAAAAGTATACACAGGATTCTGCACAAAATAAAATCCTCCTCTTAAGTAAAAATTTTCGTTGGCTCTATATTCAGCTCCCCCCTTAAACATTGCATTATTTACCAAGTCTTTTTCTACTTCTGCGCTGGCAAAAACTTTTTCGGAAACTTGATACAATAATCCAATTCTTGTGATAGTAGGAATTTTTTCTCCATAAAAGTTAGATGCCTTTGTCCGATTAATATTATAGACATGTACACCAATCCAAAGGTTTTTTACTAGCTGTCCTTGTACTCCTCCTTCCAAACAAAAATTAGCACTTTTGCCATAATTTTCTCCTATTGATGTTTGCAAATAATTAGCCATTAATCCTGCTCTAAAATTGGGGCCAAATGCTTTAGAATAAGCAAACCCAAGTTTCGATTCGTTGTATAACTTAAATCCATATTGTTGAAAGGTTAATCCAAAAACTCCATATTTTGTAGGCATTGCTCCAGCAAAGGAAATTTGTGATGCTTCGTTTAACAAATTATTTCTATTGGCATAAATTCCTACTTCTAAATATTTAAGGTTCGCCAATCCGGCCTGGTTATGTTGCAAGCTCCACACATCACTTAGTGCAACGCTACTGTTTCCTATTCCTGCACTTCTTGCTCCAACAGGCAAGTTGTCATTTCGGGCAATGATAGTACCGCTTAAAACGATAAGAAAAAATAGTAGTGATACTCTTGTAATGTACATTTTTTTAGTTGCTGCTTTTTAATTTTTCAGAAGCCTGATTTACTTTATCTTTTAATTCAGATTTAAACGCAATTAATCTTTCCATAAGCACGTCATCAAACAGTGCAAGAATTTGTGCAGCAATTATCCCTGCATTTTGTGCGGCATTAACTCCAACTGTAGCCACAGGAACTCCGTTTGGCATTTGAACAATGCTTAATAAGCTGTCCCACCCGTCGAGTGAATTCGAAGATTTTACTGGAACACCTATAACAGGGAGAGGGGTAATTGAGGCAATCATACCCGGTAAATGTGCTGCACCGCCAGCCCCAGCAATAATTACTTTTATTCCATTGCTTTGTGCATTCTGTGCAAAATCGAACATTTTTTGGGGCGTACGGTGGGCAGAAACCACATCTTTTAAATATGGAATGTTAAGCTCAACTAAAATTTTTTCGGCCTGTTGCATTATCTCCCAATCAGAAATACTGCCCATCACAATTGCTACCATTTTTATTTTTTAATCACCAAATATAATGATTGAAATAAAATAAATTGTGATAATGTTTAATTTTTCTATCTATCCAACCACAACTTAAAATCATTTACTCTTTCCCGACTAACAATCGACTCTTCCTCGTGCAAGTTTTTTATAGCAAGTTTTAATCTGCTATTAAAATAAGTATGAACTTGTTGTATTTTATTGATATTTACTAGGACTTTCCTATTTATTCTAAAAAAACTGTCGGGTGAGATTAGTGCTTCCAAAGCATCCATAGAATAATCTACAGGATATCTTTTCCCGTCGTTGTTTACCAATAAAGTGATGCCATCTTCGGCAATAAAAAAAGAAATATCTTCTATTTTTATTGACGATATTGTTTCTCCAAGTTTTACTAAAAATCTGGATTTATAGTTTTTTGTTAGTATAGAAATCGCATTTTCTATTTTTTCTGTATGAAAAGTTTTTTGATTAGAACTTTTTAGTTTATAGTACTTGGCAATTGCATTATTTAAATCATCAAACCCAATTGGCTTTAAAAGGTAATCTATGCTATTTAACTTAAAGGCTTTTATGGCATATTCGTTGAACGCAGTTGTAAAAATTATAGGAACATCAATATTTATTTTTGAGAAAATTTCAAAACTATTTCCATCTGCAATGTGTATGTCTAAAAAAATTAAATCTAGTTCAAATTCTTGCGATAAAAACTTTACCGTATTGCTTATCGAATCTAAAGTTTTTATAACTTGAATATTTTTATCAACTTTATTTAATGTTCTAATTAAATGCTCTGCCGAAAGAGGCTCGTCTTCTACAATTAGTACTTTCATGGTGGAGTTATTAAAGGTATTCTAACAGTAAAAAAAGAATTGTTGCTTTCAATCATTACTTTTTTATCCGTAAAATGGTGATATCTTTTTTTAATGTTTTCTAGTCCAATTCCTGAGCTTGATTCATTTCTATTTTTTAGTTGAACGTTATTGCTGATAGATAAATAGTCCTGCTCTGTTTTTAATATTACCATCAAAGGACTTTCTGTTGAACATAAATTATGCTTTATGGTATTTTCAACAAGAATTTGCAGAGCCATAGGAGGAATAAGTTTTAAATTGTCTGTTTCATCTATTTTTAAATTACACCTAAAGCCTTGGCCAAATCTTATTTCCAATAAAAAACAATAAGATTTTATAAAACTAATTTCAGTCTCCAATTCTACCAATTCTTTATCATTAGATTCCATAACGTATCTGTATACTTTTGAAAACTGATTAATAAACTCAACAGCTTTGTCTGCATCACTATAAACCAATGAAGAAAGAACGCTTAGGTTATTAAATAAAAAGTGAGGATTTATTTGACTTTTTAATACTTGGAATTTTGCCTCTACACTTTCTTTTTTATACTTTTCTACTTCAATTAATGAAAGTTTCCATTGCTTAAAAAACTGTGAACTTATTTCTGTAGCTAACAATAGAAGAGAAACCAAGCCTCCTATTACAATTGAATAACTTAACATTTGTCTACTAGTTTCAATTGGCAAAGTACAAACAAATTTATCGTACATTTTTAGAGCAAAATATATTAATCCGCCTGTATATATAATGTTTATTGTAGCCTGAACAACTACTCTACGTAAAGGCTTTTCTGTCCATAAAAAATACTTTGAAATTTTTCTATCTAAAAATAGGTTTCCTTCCCAAATCAAAAAAGTAAGAAGTACGGAGGTAAAAAAATCATTTCCCTTTTGATTTACTGCAGAAAGATTTGGTTGAAGAGTTTTAAGCAAATACCATATAATCGTACCTACAATAAACATGTAAGTATAACGAGATTTTAATATTTTACTTATATACATTTTCATTAGAATCAGTTCTCAAAATTAGAAAGTAAATTTAACAAATGGAATTGGCAACAAACCTGTTTGATATTGTGTTGCAATAGAATTTGTAATTTGATTGTATCCTTGTTGGAAAATATTTTGTCTATTGGTAATGTTTTGTATATCTATTCCAGTTTCTAAAGTACTTCTTTTAAATTCTTTTTTGTAGGTGATTTTAAAATCAGTTCTAAAATAGTCTATTTGTTTTTGACTGAATGCATTTGAGTTTTCAAATATGGCTCTACCATACAACTTAGATTTTTCTAGATCCAACGGAGTCAAATACTTTCCACCAATTAATGTACTCTTTATATTAAACGTCAAGGTGCTACCGTTGTTGCCCAACTTAAACTCTTTACCTGCTAAAATATTGGAGGCGTAATTTGTATTAAATGCAGTATTCCTTTCAATTCCATCGCTTCCTTTGTATTTACTATCGAACAAGGAACCTGTAATTAAGTAGTAAAAACCTTTATTAAAGTAACGTTCAAGAGTTAATTCTAGTCCATAATTTGTTCCTGTACCATTGTTTACTAAATTAGTTGCATCCGAAGGGGCAAAGCTTGTACCATCATTAAGTGCAGAGTACGAAGATGGATAATTATTTACCGGAACCTTATCAAGCAATTGATAATATGCTTCCACTTTTATTCTAACAAACTCACTTAAGTTATTATCGTAGCCTAATACAAAGTGTTGACTCTGCGTAAATCCCATGTTTTTATTGGTAAATTCTGTTCCTGTTGCAGTTGGAGTTTGAAGAAAATAATTGTATACAGTTTGGATTTGATTGTGAATTCCGTATCCTAAATTTACAGACGACCTTCCATCAAGGTTATATTTTAATCCCATTCTTGGTTCTATTGCCAAATCGTTTGTGAAACTAAAATGTTGTAAATGTACTCCTGTGTTTAAACTTAGCTTATTAGAGAAACGGTGTTTCCATTGGGTGTATGCTTGCGAAAGAAAAACTTCTCCTTTGCTATCGGCAAATCTAATTGCTTTTCCACCAACAATTTCCTCGTTAAAAAAGTTGAATCTGATTAAATCAGTATTAACTCCAAACGCTAAGGAGTTTTTTGCATTTATTTTGTGTGTAGCATTTAAAATTGCAGAATATTTTTCGTTTAAAAAACTTGCTTCTTGTCTTTGAAAAGTTTTTTTATCAGAAGTAAATATTGCAATAGAATCAGAATTAAATGCTTGGTCAGAAATACTTGCACCTAAGGTGAATTTAGCAAACGTTTTTGCACCAAAATTTTGCTGGTAGCTAATACCGCTAATAGCTGTTTTGTATTTTGCATATTGGTTTAAATCTACTCTTCCATAAAAATCTGTTTTGGTTGTATCTACATCATTGCCTAGTAAATCGGCTGAGCTTAATCCACCCAATCCGAAGAATGTAAATTTTGAATTGTTCTTTTTTCCTGGTACTACTACTTTAAAATTCAAATCTTGGTATTCGGGAACGGCGTTTCCTGTTCCAACATTTAAGCCCAAAGTTTTAAATATACCCAGTGTAGAATATCTGTAATTAAAAACATAGGATGCTTTACTATTTTTAGAAAATGGACCTTCTGCGCCAACCTCAACACCGTTAAAACCCATTTGTGTCATCAACTCACTTTTTTCATTGTTTCCGTCTCTCAATCTTAAATCAAATACTCCGGCAGTGGCATTTCCGTATTGAGCAGGAAACGCACTGGTCATAAAATCTGATTTATCTAAATTGTTATTGTTTAGCATACTTACAGGGCCACCTGTACCATTAAAAGCGCCAAAGTGATTAGGATTTGGAATGTTCATTCCTTCTAGCTGCCAAAGCATGCCATTAGGAGAATTCCCTCTAACCACCACATCATTTCTTGAATCGTTTCCGGCAATTACACCAGCAAAATTTGCTGCCATACGAGAGGGGTCACCCAGTGAACCAGCATATTTTTTTGTGTCTTCAATATTAAATGAACGAGAGCTAACAGTTGTCATTTCATTGTTGGTAACAGTTTTGTCTTTTGAGCGTTCGTAAACTATACTAACCTCATTCAGTTTATTAATTCCTTCTGTTAAAGTTACATTTAATATTACTTCTTTGCCTGCGGTAACAATTACATTTGGGATAGTTTGTTGTTCATATCCAATGTATGAAACTTTAAGAGTATACCTCCCCACAGCAATTCCGGATAGCTTAAAATCGCCATTTATATCTGTTGCTGTTGCCATAATTGGATTGCTTTCGAGGATAGAAATACTTACCCCCGGGAGTGGGCTTTTTGAAACTTCGTCCACAATTTGCCCTCTTATAGTTTGAGTGCTTTGAGCGAAAATTGTTGTGGAAAATAGTGCAGTTACTGCTAATAAGTAAAATACAATTTTTACACTTTTAAATAAATTTTTTGTACGGTTTGTTTTCATAGTTTTAGATTTATGGTACAATAGTAAAGTACAATTAAAAACAAAGAAAGTATCTTTATTTGTATTGAGGTATTAGTTAGATGAATTGTAGAATTTATAACTTGAGTTGTAATTTAAGTCTTTTGATGTTGAAATTAAAAAATCTGAAGTATTTTTACATTTACTATGGAAATAACGTTAAACACACCAGCTTTGCTTTTTCCTGCAATAAGCTTGGTTTTGCTTGCCTATACCAATCGTTTTTTAGGGCTTTCTAGTTTAGTAAGAACTTTGCATGAAAAGTATCTAACTAATAAAGAAAACAACAACTTACACCAACAAATAAAAAGTTTGAGGTATAGAATAAAACAGGTTAGAAGAATGCAATTGTTTGGCGTGCTTAGTTTTTTATCTGCAATAGTTTGTATGTTCCTAATATTTAAAAATGAACTTTATGCAGCTAGCTTAGTTTTTGGAGTTTCATTAATTAGTTTTTCTATAAGTTTAATCTTTTCATTGGTTGAAATAACGCAAAGCACCAAGGCTCTTGAAATTGAATTGAGTGACATGGAAGATATAGAAAATAACAATCTAGTAGATTACATAAAAAATAAGTTTGAGTAATTTGATGTTCATTTTAGTTAATATTGCGTTTAGTAAGCATTTTTTTAATGATTAGAAACTTTTTATTTCATAGAGTAAATCCAAAAAGAGAGTTGTTATGGGATCCAATGGACCCTGTGCTATTTGAAAAATGTATAAAATATATTTCAAAAAAGTACAGGGTAGTTTTATTGGAAGAATTACTAGAAGACAAAAATCTATCCTTGCAAAAAAATATAGCAACAATTTTATTTGATGACGGATATTTGGATAATTTAGAATATGCAGCTCCCATTCTAAAAAAACACAACTGTAAAGCCTCTTTTTATGTGGTTACAGATTGTATAGAAAAAAACATTCCTACTTGGACACATATTCTTGAGCATAACTTTTTGTACACCCGGCAAACCAACTTTAAATTAAATTTTGATTTTTTGCCAGCGGAATTTAAAATTGAACAACTTGAAACTGCAGAAAAAAGAATCTCTTTTGTAAAAAAATTAAAACCAGTTCTAAAAAAACTGAGTCACGAAAACAGAGAACAAGTTTTAGCTCAAGTAAATTTAGATTGTGCTGATGTAGATTTGCCAAAGGTAATGATGAATTGGGACCAAGTTAGAGAACTAAAACAAGCAGGACATTATATTGGCTCTCATACTGTTACCCATTGTATGTTGGGAACAATTAGTAACGAGTATAACATTTACGAAGAACTACTGAACTCAGGAAAAGCAATTGAAAAAAACTTAGGTTATTTTCCTAAAACAATTTCGTATCCCGTTGGAAGTTATAACCAACAAACAATTGAGCAGAGTAAAAAAGCTGGTTACTATTATGGATTGGCGGTAAAACAAGATGTATATAATCCAACCAGGGATAGTTTATTTGAAATTCCAAGAATAGAACTTTACAATGAAAATTGGCTAAAAACTAGACTAAGGATTTCACACAAATTAGAACAAATAAAAAAAGCAATAGGTTATTGATGAAAGTAGTATTGTGGATAGGAAACGAAGCAAATCAAAAAGCGCTAGCCAATAAAATTGCAAAAGATTTTAATGTGGTTGGTATTGTTAGAGAAACAAGAAAGACCACTTCCAAAATCACTTTAAAAATTCTTTTCGAGAAAACATTTGAAAAACTGTTTCTTCCCTCCATTGGAAAATCATGGTTTGGAATGAAAAACAGGTATGATAAGCTTTTTAATGACTATCCCAACACAAAAATACAAGATGTAGAAAACATTAATTCTGATGAGGCATTTAATTTTAGTACCGATTTAAAGCCAGATTTAATTATAGTTTCTGGAACAAGATTAGTGAAAGAAAAAATGTTGAATATTCAACCAAAAATTGGAATATTAAATTTGCATACAGGATTATCTCCTTACATAAAAGGAGGTCCAAACTGCAGCAATTGGTGTATTGCAACAGAACAATTTCATTTAATTGGAAATACCATTATGTGGATTGATTTAGGAATTGATACCGGAAACATTTTAACCACTGAGTTTACACCATTATCAGGCAATGAAACCTTAATTGAAATTCATATAAAAGTAATGGAGCATGCTCATGAACTTTATTTAAGGGCAATACATCATGTTGCTTTGGGTGGAAAAAATTCTGTGAAACAAGACAGCATTACTAAGGGCAAAACATATTATTCGAAGGAGTGGAATTTGAAACAAAAAATAAACTTAGTGAAAGGAATGAGGAAGTTTAAAAAAGCAGTTAACACAAATGAATACTTAAA
>JBAXQC010000009.1:0-58319 GCA_037131955.1 Bacteroidota bacterium | reverse complement strand
GGCAAAGTTTTTAAAACAAATTCATGCATATCGTTGGTATAATCTAAATGGGTAACCATTCTTACTTTGTTTTTGCCAAACGTGGTGCAAAAAATATTTTTTTCTTTTGCTTTTTCTACAAAATTAGTAGCAGAATATTTTTGATCAATAGTAAAAATAATAATGTTTGTTTCTACAGGTAATATTTGCGATACATAAGAGCAACCTTGTAAAACTCTTTCTATTTCCTTGGCCTTAATATGATCTTGAGATAACCTAGAAACATTATTGTTCAAAGCATACAATGCTGCGGCAGCTAAAAATCCACCTTGACGAGTTCCCCCTCCAAAAAGTTTTCTTATTCTACGGGCTTTTTTTATGTTTTCTTTTGTACCCAACAAAGCAGAGCCGACCGGTGCTCCCAATCCTTTTGAAAAACAAACGGAGATAGTATCAAACAAAACGCCAATGCTTTCTGGTGAGTTTTTGCTTACTTCCAAAGCATTAAAAATTCTTGCTCCATCAAGATGCAAGGCTAAGTTTTTTGTTTTGCATAAATCAGAAATCTTTTTCATTTCTGAATATTCGTAAACACTACCTCCTGCCTTATTTACAGTATTTTCTAATGAAACTAATTTTGTTTGAGCAAACCAATCATACGATGGATTTATGGCATCTTCAATTTGCAAAGCAGTAATTCTTCCATTGTTCCCTTGCACTAATTTTGCTTGCACCAAAGAGTTAAAAGAAATTCCACCACCTTCAAAATTGTATATGTGCGATTCTTCGTCGCAAATTAATTCATCGCCCGGTTGTGTGTGAATTTTTATGGCTATTTGATTGGTCATGGTTCCCGAAGGACAAAACAAAGCAGCTTCTTTACCAAACATACTTGCTACTGTTTCTTCTAGTAAATTTATGGTGGGGTCTTCAGCAAACACATCATCACCAACCTCTGCCTTTAGCATAGCTTGCAACATTTCTTTGCTGGGTTTTGTAACTGTGTCGCTTCTTAAATCTATTTTCATTTTAATTTATTGCTAACTTCCATTGTCAATTAAATCCTAAATCAATTCTTTTGTAATCTTTCAAAATTTCATTTACTGATTCTATATCAAAAAACTCTGGATTAAAATCTTCTCCCACCCATTCAACTGTATCGCTGTGTTCATCATCTTTAGAATTATTATACTTCTCCATCAAATTGTAATAACCAAAAATACCACCTGAATCTTCAATCGGACATGCAAGTTCTCCTTCTAGGCATATTGGATATTGCTGTGTATCATTTTTATCAAGAATTTTTTCTAATACTAATTCATGAACCCAATCATCGCCAAAGTCATATTCATACAAGATTTTCATTTTAGACTTATCAAAAAAAACTGATAACTCTGTAATTTTATCATCAGAAACATCATAATAATCTAACATTTCTGGGTTGCCGATGTATGAGTTTTTTTCATACACAAATTGGTATAAATGGGTATTTGTCCAACCCATTACACCTTGAATAACCAAATGCAAATCAAAAAACATTAGATTATTTTCTATTTGAAATCTTCTCCAAATTTTTGGATTACTCCTTTTTAAACTAATTTTAAATTGAAGGATTTTACTCATCACTTATAAATAATATTTATACTAAATAGATTATTGTTTATTTATTAGTTTCAAACATAAATAAAATAACGATATCATCATTTTTTAATCTAAATAATGAAGTATTATTTCTACAATTTTTATAACCATAAAAAGGTTTGAGAAATTATTTCTAAAATTTATTTTAATTTATATATACTAAAATATAAAACTACTTGTTGTAAAATATAAAAACAGCAAATGACCTAAATCTACTTCACCAAAACTTTTTAATTATGAAAACTATGGAAGTGGCAGTAAAAGCAATACTGATAATTAGTTTATTGAGCACAGAGAATTTTGCTCACAACACAGAAATATCCATTGAAGATGCAGTAAAAAGAAATTTAGTTTCTGCAAATTTTATAAGTCTTTCTGGGCATGAAGGAAATTGCATTGAAGCTCAGTTAATAAATAAACAGAACAATGAAATTTCTCTGTTTTTTGAACCGGGAAGAATAATTAATTCAGCAGAGAATAATTTGCAAGACATCATTCTTACAA
This sequence comes from Bacteroidota bacterium, assembly GCA_037131955.1. Lineage (GTDB taxonomy): Bacteria > Bacteroidota > Bacteroidia > UBA4408 > UBA4408 > CAIMMJ01. The sequence continues at coordinate 56,195 of JBAXQC010000009.1, read as the reverse complement.
AAAAAATGAGTATTAAAATTAATGGATACCAAAAAAAAATTGTTCCGCTTTACGGTTTTTGTTGTCAGCTGAGCAACTCTTCTCCGTTGTTCAAAAGCAATTATTTATTGGGCAAAATGGCGGATTCAGGCTTAGTGAAACTGGCTCGTTTTTTAAACCAAAATAATTTTGATTTAACAACACAACAAAAAGCAGTATGGTGTTTATCGGATAACAATTCTTTGGAAAGCGTGCCGCAAACATTTGATTCAAGTTCTAATGCACTTATAGGCTTGTGTGCAAAATTAAAAAATACAGCAGTTCCAAATAATTTTTTTACGTATTTAAATTTACCCAATATAATGTTCTCCAACATTAAGTATTTTTATAAAACAAAAGTTGAGTACCAGAAAAAAAGTAATACTAAACTGATGATTGCAGTTTTTGATACTCTTGGAAACGCAATAAAAGTAATTGCCGACAATAATTATTCTACCCAGGATAAGAATATATATAAACTATGTTTTAGTGTGTATAACTGGAAAAAAGGAAAATACTATTTAAGGATTTTAGAAGGAAATAAAAAGGAATTTGAAAGTTCTTTTGAAATTTAAATTTAAACTGTTGTGTTTTATAATTTTTTTTATTTTGATGATTAAACAGAAAAATGCAAGACAAATATCTCATCAAGGGTAAAGGAGAATACAACTAGTATTTAGATGTTTAAACTTATTTTCATTTGTAATAAGTGTTAAATGCATAAGTCAAGAAAAGAGTTGGTTTGGATTATTTATCTCTATCATTTTTTGATATTTTTTCTTGTCAACAATGTACTTTAGAATTTGGTAAGTGTGATTATGTATTTCTTTTAATTCTATTAAATTTCCCCACTCTAACTCGTTGTTTAAAAATTCTTTGCTGTATTTTTTAATTCCAATTTTTTTATGGTTTCCAGCTCTTATTAAGTAGTTTTCATCTGCATTTTCAGATTCAAAAATTAAAATAAAATCTTGTTTCAAAAAATTAAACTGTTCTAAAAACATATTAAATCTTTTATTATAGATTTTTGTCTGCTCCACTCCTTCGCAAGCACCCAAACATGAGTTTAGTTGCCTATTGAAACACTTTTTAGTCCCTAAATTTTCTCCCAAATATTTACCACACAATACAAACTTCTTTTTATTTAACTCTAAAAAGTTTTCTGCTTCTTTTGCAGAATTAAAGCCCTTTAACACCTCATCATTTTCCTCTACAATATACTTAAGTTTAGCACCTAAGTAGCCATCTTTGCTTACATAATTTACTAAATAAATATTCTTTCCAGGCTTTTTTCCTACACTGTTAAATCTTGGTTTTATTCCAGAAATTTCCATGCTTTCCAAAACAAGAGCAACTTCTTCGGAGCCTGTTTCTTTAAACTTAATTTCTTTGGTATTCTTAAGTAGTTCTATTGCTTTTTTTGTTTTGGTATTGCTTAAATGATTGGCAACACGGGCTTTTATGTTTTTACTTTTCCCAACATAAATTATTTGGTCGTGGTAGTCGTAAAAAAAATAAACGCCTGGTCTTTCTGGAAGATGATTTATTGGAACCGAAAATTCTTGAATAGTTTTTTTTCTGATTTTAGATACAGGATTTAAAAATTGCTCAAAAACATTTGTATCATCTTTCTCTTTTAACAGAGTAAACAGTTCTGCAGTTGCTAGAGCATCGCCTAAGGCTCTGTGCCTATTTTCTAAGCCAATTCCTAGGGCATTGCAAAGCTTTCCTAAACTATAAGAGGGAAAACCAGGAATAATTTTTCTCGAAAGTTTAACAGTGCAAAGTGTGTCTTTTTTAAAACTAAATCCCAATGATTCAAATTCACGCTTAACAAACGAATAATCGAAGTTTACATTGTGGGCAACAAATATCTTTCCTTCCATTAACTCCAAAATTTCCTTGGCAACTTCATAAAATTTTGGTTGGTTTTGAACCATGTAATCGGTAATTCCAGTAAATCTTTGTATAAATTCAGGAATTGGTTTTTCTGGATTTAAAAGTGTAGAATACCTGTCCACGATTTTTTTTCCATCGTGAGTGATTATGGCAATTTCAGTAATCTTTTCGTTACCTGCCGAACCACCTGTGGTTTCTATATCTACAATTGCGTACATAAAACAAAAAAGCCTTGCTTCATTTTGCAGAAGCAAGGCTTTTTAAAATCTTGAAAAAATTATTGAATAGATAATTTTTTTGTAGTTACACTACCTCCGTTTACTACTTGCACTTGGTAAATACCTTTTGCCAAACCAATTATATCAATTGTATTGTTGGCATTCACTAAGTTTTTGCTCATTACTTTTCTGCCAGCTGCATCAAACAAATTAAAGACACTATTTGATGAGTTATTGAAGTTTACATTTAAAACTCCTGAGGCAGGGTTAGGGAAAACAGATACTTGGTTATTGCTAGACAGGTTGCTAGTTTCAGTTATAATAACTTCAGCATCTACAGGAACTAAAGGGCTTGTACAAACTGTACTAGATTTTTCAATTTCCCAATTGTAGAAATAATAATAAACATTTAAACCTTGGCTTGAATTAGAGATGGATACCAAGTTATTTATCAAATAAGGATAAGTTACAGATGCACCTTGACTTCTCTTTAACCTTGGCCCTGCAAAACCAAAGGCACTGGTGTTTTGTGAGGCAAGTGTACCCAATTTATATCCTATTCCAGCAGATATATTAAAGTTTAGTGTTACAATTGAAGAATCAATAGGAATATTTACTCTAATACTATCTAAAATTGCATTTGATGCATCTGTTAAAATAATTACTCGTTCGCCAGGAGTATCAGTATAAACTTTTACTTTCTTTAATAGAAAATTATCAAAAGCATCAAATATCAAGTTAGCATTTGTTGCATTACTACCGGAATAGCTAGATGTTCCTGTAAAATGATTTTGTCCTACATATTCAATACCACCGCCGTAAGTGTATGAATCTCTAACGTAGTAAGTGGTTGTTGATGAAATGTTGGGTGTAACAAAAGTTGGACCTGTTCCAACAATGTTGGTTCCAGCAAGATTATCATACCAAGTTAAATTGTTTCCAGTGGCAGTTAATGTAACTGAACCTTGGTTGTTAACAAATCCTCCATTAACAACAGGTGCTGGTGCTGGGTATACATTAACATTAATTGGTGTGGATGAAAAAGATTGACAAGTTCCCGCAACTGAAACCGAGTATGTACCGCTCTCTGTAATATTAACAGACTGAGAAGTTGCACCATTAGACCAATTGTATGAGTTTCCGGGAGATGATGTTAATGTGATTGAATTTCCTTGACAGAAAGTGCTATCTCCATTGGTTAAAATCGTTGGAATTTCAATTGGATTATTTTCTAAGGTTATTGTTGGTGATAAAGCACTACAGCCACTTGAGTTGGTTACCAATACAGAATAACTAGCAGGTGTTGAGGTTGTAAGTGAATTACCTGTACTTCCATCGCTCCACAGATAAGAAGAAAATCCTTGTGCTGCAGTTAATGTAGTACTTTGCCCATTACATATTGCAAGAGGTCCGTCTATTGTATTTCCTGATAGCACACATACATTTTCTATGATGCTCACAAACTGATCAGCCTCTAAATTGTAAAGATGTTGAACAATGCCTGAAGGCCAAATTACTGTTGCAGAATCTACTGATTGATTAATTCCCAAACCAAAATGTAAAGTAAAAGAATTGCAAGTGCCATAACTTTCACCTGAGCGAACCTCTCTTCGTTGCATTCCCCATGGTCCATAAATTACAACATTTGCACCAATAGCATCATTATTAGATACTGTACCTTGTAAATCAAAAGATATAAAATGATTTACTGTATTACCATTATTTAAGTAAAGAATATCATCAAAAGTAGATGAAGGATTGTTGTAAATATCTCCTAAACTTGCATATATATCAATAAAGCCATCGTGGTTTAAATCTCCTGTTGCAAAAGACATTACCCCATTTGTTGATAATAAAGAATTTACTCTAGTAAATGTTTTGTCTCCGTTATTGTGATAATAAATATAATCATCATCACCGGTTACAAATAAATCTACATATCCATCGTTATCAAAATCTTCAAATTGTGATTCTAAAGGATAAATGCCGCTTGTACTGATATTGGCGGATATTAATTCTGTATAATTTCCAGTTCCATCGTTCTCAAAAATTTGAGAAATATGATCGTTATTTATTGCTGCAACATCAAAATCGCCATCATTGTCTATATCGCCAAAGCTGGCAGTCCATGTTTGCCATCCATTTGCAAGACCTCTGGCGGCGGCAACTTCTTTGAATTTGTAAGTTCCATCATTTATAAACAGTTCATCAATTCTGCGTAAATCGTTTGGATCACTACTGCTTTGACGACATTTTGCAATATAAAAATCTAAATCGCCGTCGCTGTCAAAATCAGTCCAAACTGTACCATAATTTCCTGAGTTGTTTGGATCGCCGGTATTGCCCCAATTGCCGGGATGAGTTATAAAGTTAATTACTGTATTTTGGTCTATAGACCACCCTCCAAAAGTTCCACTTCCAACTGTGTTTGTAATATTTACAACTAGAGTAGATCCAGTGTATGAAACAACATTTCCTTTCATATAGTTATCACTATTGTAAGCTACATAAACAGATTGACCAACGGGAAAATTTAATCCTGTTTGCACATTTAATGTTAGCGTTCCGGTAGCAATAGATATAGATTGAATTGCATTGGCCATTCTCCTGAAAGTTCCATTGCCATTATTGATGTATAATTTAGACCAGTTAACATCATCGCAACCAAAAATATCTTGATAACCGTCGTTGTTAAAATCTCCAACAGAAATATTTTGCCAGAAAAAATTACTTCCTTGCAATACACTTATATTGGCAGAATAGGTAGTTCCGTTAAAACTTATTAAGGCAATTGAACCAGTTGAACCCATACCTGCAACTACATCCTTAATTCCATTGTTATCTAAGTCGGCAACAGTCATGGCCCAAGCCCTTCCACCTGTGAAGGTACCTAAAAAGTAATTTGTAAAATTTCCATTTGTTCCTTGAATGTCAATATTTAAGTCTTTGCTTTGATCAAGTCTAACAATATCATCTAAACCGTCATCATTAATATCAACAACAGAAACCGCACAACCGCTTCTGTAGTTAGTTGCATTATTTGGCAATTTGTTGTTTGAATTTGTGAATGACACTTGGGCAAATGCACCTAGTGAATTGGCAATAAAAAATCCACTGAGCAAAAGATTTTTAATGTAGTTTTTTTTCATTTTTAATTTATTTTGTTTTTAGTTTTTTTAATGTTTAAGGCAAATGTATAATTTAGTTTACAGCTTTAAAAGTTTTTTAATGAACATTCCATTATTAGTTTTTAATTTAATAAAATATGTTCCTTTTTTTGAACCCAACGTTAGAGGATAAGTTCCTGGAAAAAGCTTACTATTATCAGTAAATATAAGCTTTCCAGCACTATCAAATATTTCTATTTTATCTACAATTAAACCGTGAAACGAAATAAAAGTATTACTTTCATAACTTGGGTTTGGATAAATTGAAATGAAATTTTCTAGATTTTTATTTTTAATAAATGTTGAAACATTTATATTTTGAATAGAATCTCCGGACACATAAACAGGTAATTTATTTGATGCATTGTAATAATTTTGCCAAGCCGAAATTTCAGGTGTATTAAAATTAAACATTTCACTTAACCAATAAGAAGGTACACTTTGATAATACACCTTTGCAAAAACATTTACATTGCCCTGATAACCTCCCAGTGAAATTTTGTAGTTAACTAAGTCTTTACCTGTGCCTTCTATTCCATTGTTTTTATTAAAATTTGAATCATCAAAAGCACCACCTACAATTTTGGCAGTATCATATGTGCTGTGCTGCGTGGTAAATCCAACAGGTGGAATTCTATTATCTTTTAAAGAATAAGCAGATCGTTCTAATACTGTTGTCCTATTTCCATTTACATCGCTTAAAATCATTTCATAAACCTGAACCTGATTGGGATTATTAATTGAATTGTAATGAGGTTCGTAAGGGTTATTAACGTTAATAAATTCTCCATTTGCATCAAATAGACCAGATGCAAAAAGTGTATCCCCATTTTCTTTTATTGCAATTACTTGCAAAACTGCTCTTCTTGCAGGATAGCCAGAAGGAAATTTATGACCTGCCTTGTTTTGCAGAGCCACGTTTATTGATAATGTATCTTGTATAACAGATTCAATTTCAGTTGTAACATCTAAAGTTTGTTGCTTTAACAAACGATTAATTGCAGTAAGAGTAGAATCAAAATTTGCATCTGATGCCCCTACTCCTATTTGATTTTTATTTTGTTTGATTAAATTAACCATAAAGGAGTTAGCACCTGCAAAAGAATGCTTGTTAAAAGGAGCTCTACCTTGTAAAGATTGATATCCATTCGCTATTTTTATGGGCTCTTCTATTTTGGGCATGTGACAAGTTTGGCAAGTAATTCCTTGCTGAGGATAACTACTATTTACCCACTCGTGATAAGTTGCCTGTTCTACAAACGTACCTCCTGTGGCGTTACCTTGCAAATCAACAGTGTTGCTTATGAGTGTGTGGCATGGCGAACAGAAACTTCCTTCGCTAACATGCGGAGCATAATGTGGAATTAATCCTACATACAATTGCATTGGACCAATCATTGGACCCGGAAATGGACCATTTGCAACATTGTTTGTATCATATGGAATGTTGCCAGTGAATCTTGTTCCTAAACCTTCGTCTTTAATTGAATGACAACTCATGCAGGCTACTCCATTTTTCCCCAGTGAATCGTTGTACAATTCATTTAAAGTATAATGAGGCTGATTTTTAAACATTGCTGTAAAATGCCCCATAGGAGAATGACAGCTCGTACAGAGTGTTTGTAATTCATTTCCATGCCCCGGATTTGTTGCAACTTCATGACTTACTTTTGCTCTCCACAAAGGATCCATTCCAGAGAGTCCCATCATTGAAGTTTCCCAATCATCATACAAATTAACGTCTTCGCCAGCCTCTGTTACGTTAGCCAAACCTTGAAGGTCATAACCATGACAGCCTCTGCACCTCACACTAGTCAAAAAATATTCGTTAGAATCTATAGGAACTGCATGAATACTCTGTTGAAGTTGTCTCAGTTCTTCTTGGTTGTGGTATTTTTTTTGAATGGGTTGAGTTTCATACAATGATGAAAGAAAAATTATACTGGATATTGATAAAATAAAAATAAAGATTTTCTTCATTTTAAATGGTTAGATTGTTGTAATTTATTTAATAACATTCGGGAAAGGTAAATGTTTTTTAGCATTAATATTATACCTCTTGTAAGATTTTTTTGTTGCATAATTTGCCAAAACCTCCTAATATATAAACGTTTCAAGACATTTATTCAGTTTAAATGTTAAAATTAAGCCATTATTTCCGAAATATTTTAAAGGTATTGTTATTGAGGAAATAAGAATAAAAAATAAAAACAATGAACTTCAATAACTACACAATCAAATCTCAAGAGGCAGTTCAAAATGCAATGCAAATTGCTGCTATAAATAAAAATCAATCAATAGAAACAGCACATTTACTAAAAGGAATAATAAATGTAGATGAAAACGTTACTCCTTTTTTATTCAAAAAACTAAATGTAAACCTTGGTTTAATTTCGAAAATTATAGACAAAACAATTGAATCATTTCCCAAGTCAGAAGGAACTGAGCCCTATTTATCTAAAACTTTAAACCAGGCTCTATTAAACGCAAATAACAGACTTGCAGAGTTTAAAGATGAATTTGTTTCTATAGAACATTTACTTCTTGCTATCCTTACTGCAAAAGATACAATAAGCCAACAATTAAAAGATGCAGGTATAAATGAAAAAGATCTAAAAAATGCTATTGTAGAACTTCGCAAAGGCAGCAACGTTACATCTGCTTCTGCCGAAGAAACTTACAATTCATTAAATAAATATGCCACAAATTTAAATGAACAAGCAAAAAAAGGAAAACTTGACCCTGTTATTGGCCGTGACGAAGAAATAAGAAGAGTACTTCAAATATTATCACGAAGAACAAAAAATAACCCCATATTAATTGGTGAACCTGGTGTTGGAAAAACCGCAATTGCTGAAGGTTTAGCCCATAGAATAATTAATGGAGACGTTCCTGAAAATTTAAAATCAAAACAAATTTTCTCCTTAGACATGAGCGCTTTGGTTGCCGGTGCAAAATACAAAGGAGAATTTGAAGAAAGATTAAAAGCAGTGGTTAAAGAAGTAATTTCTGCAGATGGCGAAATAATTTTATTTATAGATGAAATTCACACACTGGTTGGAGCTGGTGGTGGCGAAGGCGCTATGGATGCCGCAAATATTTTAAAACCTGCATTAGCAAGAGGAGAGTTAAGAGCAATTGGTGCAACAACCCTAACAGAATATCAAAAATATTTCGAAAAAGACAAAGCATTAGAAAGAAGATTTCAAAAGGTTTTGGTAGATGAACCATCTGCCGAAGATGCAATTTCTATACTAAGAGGAATAAAAGGTAGCTATGAAATTCATCATAAAGTAAGAATAAAAGATGAGGCAATTATTGCTGCAGTCGAACTTTCTCAGCGCTACATTAACGATCGTTTTTTGCCTGATAAAGCAATTGACTTAATTGATGAAGCAGCATCAAAACTTAGAATGGAAATAAATTCTATGCCTATAGAATTGGATGAAATGGAAAGAAAAATTCGCCAGCTAGAAATTGAACGTGAGGCCATTTTGCGTGAAATAGATTATGCAAAAGATGCAGAAAACTCTAGTGCTCAAAAGATAAATGAAAAGAGATTAAATAATATAAACAAAGATTTAGCAGAGCTTAATGATGAAAAAAATTCTTTAAAAGCAAAGTGGCAACAAGAAAAAGATGTTGTTGAAGGCATCCAAAAAACTAAAGAACAATTAGAAAACTTTAAACTACAAGCCGAGCAAGCAGAAAGAACAGGCGATTACGGCAAAGTAGCAGAAATAAGATATGGCAAAATAAAAGAGAGTGAAACTACATTAGATGCATTTAAAGCCAAACTTTTAGAGCTTCAAATAGAAGGAAAACAGCTAATAAAAGAAGAAGTAGATTCCGACGATATTGCAGGAGTTGTTGCACGCTGGACAGGAATACCAGTGAATAAAATGATGGAAAGTGAAAAAGAAAAATTATTAAATCTGGAAGAAGAATTACACAAAAGAGTGGTGGGACAAAACGATGCTATTGAAGCCATATCTGATGCAGTTAGAAGAAGCAGAGCTGGACTACAAGATCCTAAAAAACCAATTGGCTCGTTTATTTTTTTAGGAACCACCGGCGTTGGAAAAACAGAATTAGCCAAAGCATTGGCAGACTATTTATTTAATTCTGAAGCAGCAATGACAAGAATTGACATGAGCGAATACCAAGAAAAACATACTGTTAGCCGCTTGGTTGGTGCACCTCCAGGATACGTTGGCTACGACGAAGGTGGCCAATTAACCGAAGCAATAAGAAGAAAACCCTATTCAGTTGTATTGTTAGATGAAATTGAAAAAGCTAATCCCGATGTTTTTAATATTTTACTTCAAGTGTTAGATGACGGAAGACTAACAGATAATAAAGGAAGAGTTGTAAACTTTAAAAATACCATTGTTATAATGACTTCAAATATGGGTTCACAGATTATTCAAGAAAGGTTTGAAGAAATGAACGAGGACAATAAAGAAGAATTATTAGCAAAAACAAAAATTGAAGTTTTTGAATTACTAAAAAAATCTATCCGTCCAGAATTCTTAAATAGAATTGACGAAACAATAATGTTTGCTCCATTGCAAAGAGACGAAGTAACAGTAATTGTAAAAATGCAATTAAAACAAATTGCTAAAACATTAGAAAAACAAGAAATACATTTAAGTTTTACTAATGAAGCGATAGATTGGCTTTCACAATTAGGCTATGATCCGCAATACGGAGCTAGACCAATAAAAAGATTATTGCAAAAGAAAATTGTTAATGAACTTTCTAAAGAACTTTTGAAAGGGAAATTTGAAAAAGGTCAACAAATTGTGATTGATTTATTTGACCAAGAAATAGTTTTTAGAAACCAAATTGAAGCAGAGAAAAATTCTTTCAACTAATTATTTTCAATAGTTTAAAATGAGGAATCAAATTAATTGGTTCCTTATTTTTTTGAAATCCACTCCTCTATTTCTTTCTGACTTATAGTTACATATTTTTTTCTTTGCTCAATTACATTGTCTTTTACCATATAAATTGAAGGAAAAGAGTTACCTGCATTTTGCACAAAACCATCTTTAACACTCATCATCGAATTTGGAATATTTTTGGCTTTTGTTTCCTCAAAAAACTTTTTTGCATCTAAAGAATCTCCATTTAAAAATATGTACATAGATAAATTAGGATTATTTTTTTTGAAGATATGTAATTTATATCCTGCTAATATACAATGAGGGCATGTAGCACTCATAAAAGAAATTAAATGCTTCCCTTTTCTAAGTTCAATTTTGGGTTTTTTATTTTCTTCCAATTTATAAACTTCATCTAAAAATAATTCATCGCCTTTTAAAGTACTTTCAGGAAACTGAGCATAGCCCAAAGGATTTAAAACAAATGGCATAATAAATGAAAACAAAAACAAAAAGGTACTCAAAAACAAAATTTTCTTAAACCACAAGCCCTTGAAATCTGAAACAATTATTGGAATAAAAAGAAGAATTAATAAACTATTTTTTAGTATAGACTCTGCAGGCGTCATTTTTATAAAACTACCAAAACATCCGCAATTTCCTGTATTACCCTGATTTATGAGTTGAAAAATTAAATAAGCAGTGAAAAACAAAAGCAATAGAATTCCCAAAATGGCCACTTCTTTTCTTCTACCCCAACTATTAAAAAGTAACAAGCTACCTAAAAACCATTCAAAACCAATAAACAGCCTCGCAATTATTGGAGAGAATTTCCAATTAGAGACTCCCATCTCCACAAAAGTGTATTCAAAAAGCTCTACAGGAAAAAGTTTAACAATTGCAGAAAAAATAAAAACCCCACCTAATAAAATTGAACAAATAATTGCAATTAATTTCATTTGGCAAGGATACAAAAAAAAAGACAGAGATAAATTTAGTGGTTTTATAGAATTAAGTTATTCTTACTTTTAAGAGCAAGAACTACGGCTAAAAAGATCATAAGAAGTTCTTTAAGCTTAAAACAAATCTATTGCATAAGCTTTTTTAACTTTTTTGTATTCGTAACATGTAGTTAAAATTTAATAATTTACATTACTAACGCAGGTGTTATTTATTTGCAGGCTCAAAAAATCTTAAGATAAATTAAGTTGCTATTGAAAGCAGTGATAATTTTTTCATAAATAATTTGTTTTCAAAAACGGCAGTTCTACTTGCATTATTTTTGAAGAAGCAATCAAAGAAATCTTTTGTGTAAAAATTTATTAAAACAAGAAAGTTAATAACTTGGCTTTTGTAAATTCATACTTCAAAACTACTAACTATTAAAAATATAGTATTTTCGCAGTCTTTAAAACTAAAAAGTTTCAATAAATAAAAGCTTAATGCCTACAAATCTTGCTCAAAAAAATCAACCTGCAGATAGGTTAAACAAATTATCAGAATCTCAAACTCTTGCAATGGCAAGAAAAAGTAGAGAAATGACTGCACAAGGTATAAATGTTATAAACCTTAGTATTGGTGAACCAGACTTTGATACACCTCAATTTATTAAAGATGCTGCAAAAGAGGCAATGGATGCTAATTTCACTCATTATACACCTGTGCCGGGATTCTTAGATTTAAGGCAAGCTATTTCTGCTAAATTTAAAAGAGAAAATAATTTAGTTTATTCTCCAGAACAAATTGTGGTTTCAACGGGTGCAAAACAATCTATTGCAAATGTTATACTAAGCATAATTAACGAAGGCGAGGAAGTAATTGTGCCCACACCATATTGGGTTAGTTATATTGAATTGATAAAATTAGCAGATGGAATTCCTGTTGAAATAAAAACCAACATCAATCAAAATTTTAAAATTTCGGCACAGCAGTTAGAAGATGCAATATCAGAAAAAACAAGGATGATAATTTTCTCTACTCCTTGCAATCCATCGGGCTCTGTTTATAGCTTTGATGAATTAAAGGAACTGGTTCAAGTGCTGGAAAAATATCCACAAATAATAATTATTTCTGATGAAATATATGAACACATTAATTATGTAGGAAATCATCAAAGTATTGCACAATTTGAATCTGTTTACAACAATGTTGTAACCGTTAATGGTGTTTCTAAAGGTTATGCCATGACAGGTTGGAGAATTGGTTACATTGGCGCTCCACTATGGATTGCAAAAGCTTGCGAAAAAATGCAAGGTCAGTTTACCTCTGGAACATGTTCTATTTCTCAAAAAGCTGCCCTTGCCGCTGTTAGTGCCAATGTAAAAGTTTTAGAACCCATGCAAAAAGAATTTGCAAAAAGAAGAACCTTGGTTTTAAAATTATTGTCAGAAATTCCAGGTATAATATGTAATAATCCTCAAGGTGCTTTTTATGTTTTTCCGGATATCACCTACTATTTTGGTAAAAAGTATAATAATTACACCATCAATAATTCTAGCGACTTTTCAATGTTTATTTTAGAAATTGGCCATGTTGCGGTAGTTTCCGGTGATGCCTTTGGCGACGATAATTGTTTTAGATTTTCGTATGCTTGCTCTGAGGCAAATATTATTGAATCTATAAAAAGAATAAAAGAAACACTGGCAAAACTAAACTAAAAAAGTGGCAAGGAAAGAATCAACAAATATGTCGCTGAATACACTCTTTAAAAACAAAACTGTTTTAATTGTGGGCGATGTTATGATTGATGCATATATACATGGAAAGGTAGATAGAATTTCACCCGAAGCTCCTGTTCCTGTTCTTCTAGAATCCTTTACTGAATACAGATTAGGAGGCGCTGCTAACGTTGCACTTAATGTAAAAAAACTTGGGGCTTTTCCCCTTTTAGTTTCTATTATTGGAAAAGACAAAACGTCTGAAATTTTAGAAAATATTTTGCAAAAAGAAGATATTTCATTGCAAGGTCTTAGGAAAAGTCAAAACCTCATTACCACAATTAAAACCAGAGTAATGAGCAATAATCAGCAAATAATTAGAATTGATAGAGAAAAAGCAGAAGATTTGCCTAAAAAAGAAGAAGATGTTTTGATTGACGTTTTCAGTAATTATCTGAATAAGTTTAAAATTGACGTAGCCATAATTGAAGATTACAACAAAGGAACACTTACGCAAAAAACTATTTCTAGATTAATTGAAATCGCTAACAAAAATAAAGTTGATGTTGTTGTAGATCCCAAGAAGAAAAATTTTGATTTATACAAAAATGTTACGTTGTTTAAACCGAATTTAAAGGAGTTTACTGAAGGCACTAATTTAAAAATTGATAATTCCGAAATAAAACATCAGTTGGACAAAGTTGCATTTGATTTTTTAAATAAATCTCAAAACAAAATGTTAATGGTTACGCTCTCTGAAAAAGGAATATACATTGCTAATAAAAAAAAATCATTTCATTTTCCTGCACATGTCAGAAACATTTTTGATGTTTCAGGCGCTGGAGATACAGTAATTTCGGTAGCTGCTTTGTGCATTGCTTCAAAATTAAATGAAGAACAAATTGCACAGATTTCAAACTTATCTGGTGGTTTGGTTTGCGAACAATCAGGTGTTGTGCCTGTTAGTATCACTCAACTAAATGCAGAAGTACTAAAAAATAATTTGTTATAAATGAAAGCAACTCCCTACAATATTCAAGGAAAAAGTAAGGCAGATGAGGTAGAATTAATGTTTAATAACATTGCTCCTAAATATGATTTATTAAATAATTTATTATCAGTAGGAATTGATAAGATTTGGAGAAAAAAAGTTTCTCAAATTTTAACAAAAGACACAAAAAATGTTCTAGATGTTGCAACAGGAACTGGGGAATTAGCTATTGAAATAGCAAAAAACAAGAACATACACATTACTGGAATTGATATTTCGCAAGGCATGCTGGATGTTGGAATTGTTAAATTAAAAAATCAAAATTTATCCAATCAAATTAATTTAATTAAAGCAGATTCTGAAAAATTACCATTTGATGATAATTCTTTTGATGCAACCACAGTAGCATTTGGGGTAAGAAACTTTGAACATCTTGAACAAGGATTGTTGGAAATGAAAAGAGTAATTAAAGCAGGAGGAAAAATAATAGTTCTTGAGTTTTCAAAGCCAAAAAAATTTCCTGTAAAACAATTGTTTAATTTTTACTTTAAAACCATCATGCCCTCTTTAGGAAAAACTATCTCCAAAGATTCAAGAGCATACAGCTATTTACCAGAATCTGTTCAACTTTTCCCCGAAGGTGAAGAATTTATTAATGTTCTAAAAACCTGCGGATTTAAAGACTGTAAAAGCAAAAAATTAAGTTTTGGAATTGCAAGTATTTACACTGCAACAAAATAAAATTACTTTTGTAGAGTTTTTAAATTATCGTGTCGAAAAACTTTTATTATTTATTTATTTTATTTGTGCTGATAACTCAGCATTTATTTGCTCAAAAAAGTAGGGTTAAGAATCTAGAAAACTTTGACAAACATTTGTTTCACTTTGGATTTTCATTGGGTTTAAATTCTGCTAACTTCATAATTAGGCCAAATGCAAATTACTTATTAGGTGATAGTTTGTATTCCTTAAACGCTCTTAAACAACCGGGCTTTAGTTTGGGTATTGTTTCGGATATGAAGATATTCGAAAATTTTAATTTGCGATTCATACCTTGTTTAACATTCACCACTAGAATTTTAGAATATAATTTTAAAGGTCCCACCTCTACAAAATTTACTACCGTAAATAAAACGGTAGAATCTACATTTCTAGAATTTCCTCTCTCTCTAAAATTTAAATCAGACAGAGTAAACAATTACAGAATGTATGTTTTAGGTGGAGGTAAGTATACAATAGACATGTCTTCAAATAAGGATGTGGAAGTTGGTTCAGGAAAAGAAATTATTAAAATAAATAGAAATGATTTTTTAACAGAAGTTGGAGTGGGCATGGATTTTTACTTAGAATATTTTAAACTTTCTCCCGAAATTAAATACTCTTTTGGCGTAAAAAATTTATTAGTAAACGATAATACTGTTTTTTCTAACTCGATAGAACGATTAAACTCAAAAATTATTTATTTTTCACTCACCTTTGAGTGAATAAAATTATTGATTTATAACGTTTACATTTAAAGTAATTAAATACTTTTGACGCCAAATAAAAATTCATGATTAAAATTGGTGTACCAAAAGAAACAAAACCCTTTGAACGCAGGGTTTGCATGACTCCCGAAATTATTAAACAATTAAACAACAAAGGTTTAGAATTTCTAATAGAAAAAGATGCTGGCAAATTATCTTATTATTATGATAATAAATACACGCAAGTAGAAGCAAAGATCGAGGAAAACACACAAGCACTTTATCAAAATTCTGATGTAATTATAAAAGTAAATGCACCATCAAGCGCCGAGATAGCATGGATGAAGAAAGGTTCAACATTAATTTGTTTAGCATTTCCCACCCTGAATACTGATATAGTTTTGTCCGCAGAAAAGGCAGAAATAAATTTAATTGCTTTAGAATCTATTCCAAGAATATCTAGGGCTCAAAAAATGGACATTTTAAGCTCGCAAGCAAATCTTGCTGGTTACAAAGCAGTATTAATTGGAGCAGCTGAACTAGGAAAAGTTTTTCCCATGTTAATGACAGCTGCTGGAACAATTAAACCTTCAAATGTAGTAATTATGGGAGCAGGAGTTGCCGGTTTGCAAGCAATTGCAACTGCAAAAAGATTGGGTGCTATTGTTCATGTAAGCGATGTGAGGCCCGAAACAAAAGAACAAGTAGAATCATTGGGTGCAAAATTTATTGAGGTGAATGTTGATGAAAAAGTTTCTACTGAAGGAGGATATGTTAAAAATTTATCTCCAGAATACTTGGCAAAACAAAAAGAAATAATTTCGAAGTTTGTTGCACAAGCAGATTTAGTAATTACCACAGCATTAATTCCCGGAAAAAAGGCTCCTGTTTTAATTACCACAGACATGTTAGAAAACATGAAACCGGGAAGCGTGATTGTGGATATGGCTGTTGAACAAGGAGGTAATTGTGAGAAAAGCAAGGTAAACGAAAAAGTAGAATACAATGGCGTTACAATAATTGGAGAATCTAATTTACCTTCATTAGCTGCACTTAATGCATCTGATTTGTTTGCTAAAAATATTCAAGCTTTAATTTTACATCTTTTAAAAGATAACGTTTTTAACATTGACGAAACCGACGAAATTACAAAAGGATGTTTACTTATAAAAAACGGAAATCCCATTCATCCCTCAATTAAATTAAATCAAACTGCATAATTTATGGAAAAATTTATTTTAGAAAATTTAGAACTATTTTACTTTGTAATTCTGGCCATTTTTGTGGGTATTGAAGTAATAGGAAAAGTTCCTTCAGTATTGCACACACCCCTTATGTCTGGTGCAAATGCAATTCATGGAGTTGTTATTTTAGGTGCAATTATAGTTATGCTCAATTGCAATGATGACGATTACTTAAATCTTTCACTTGGTTTTATTGCAGTTTTATTAGGCACTTTAAATGTAGTTGGAGGATTTGTGGTTACAGACAGAATGTTGGAAATGTTCAAAAAAAAGTAAATTAATTACCAAACAAAAAAAATGAATACACTTTTACAGATAATATATCTTTTTGCTTCCGTTACCTTTATTGTAGGATTAAAAATGTTAAGCCATCCACTTACTGCACGTAGGGGAAATTTATTTGCCGCACTTGGAATGACCATTGCTATTTTTGGCACTGTTCTAATTCATGATTTAGAAATTTCAAGTTTAAAATATGTGCTAATTTTTAGTGCATTAATAATTGGAACAGCATTAGGTTGGATTTCCGCCAAAAAAGTAAAAATGACTCAAATGCCAGAAATGGTTTCATTATTTAACGGAATGGGTGGAGCTTGTGCTGCATTAATTTCGTTAATAGAATACCACCATTATATTGGAGTTAATACAGCAGTAATTTCAATTTTAGCGGGCCTAATTATTGGTAGCATTTCATTTTCTGGTAGTATGATTGCATTCTTTAAATTAAATGGAACCATAAAAAAGAACTACAGCCTTCCTTTAAAAAATACGGTTAATAATTTATTTTTAATTGGTATTTTAATTTTTGCAGTTTATATACAAATCAATAATCTACCCGAAATTTATACATACATTCTTTTTGTAATAAGTTTAATTTATGGTGTATTATTTGTGTTGCCAATTGGCGGTGCAGACATGCCTGTAGTTATTTCTTTGTTAAATTCTTTTACGGGTTTAGCCGCTGCAACCGGTGGATTTTTATACAATAATAAATTAATGCTAACCGGTGGAATATTGGTAGGCTCAGCAGGAACATTGCTTACGTTTGTTATGTGCAAAGCAATGAACAGGTCATTAAGTAGTGTAATATTTGGCTCATTTGGTGCTAGTTCAACTGCAGCTGCAGGTGGTAGCGACAAAGTTCTTGGCAATATGAAGGAAATTTCTGCTTCAGATGCAGCGGTACTAATGAATTACTCTAAGAAAGTAGTTATTGTTCCTGGTTACGGATTAGCAGTGGCGCAGGCACAACACATTATTCACGAATTAGAATTGCTGCTAGAATCTAAAGGTGTAGAAGTTAAATATGCCATTCATCCTGTTGCAGGAAGAATGCCCGGACACATGAATGTTTTATTGGCAGAATCGAATGTAGATTATGGAAAACTTTCGGAGATGGAAGAAATTAACCCGGATTTTGTAAATACTGATGTAGTTTTAATTGTTGGAGCAAATGATGTTGTTAATCCAGCAGCAAATAATGATCCCTCCTCTCCTATTTATGGAATGCCAATTCTTGAAGTAGAAAAAGCTAAACATATTATCGTAAATAAAAGAAGTATGAATGCTGGTTATGCAGGCATTGAAAATGAATTGTTCTACGATCCAAAAACAAGTATGTTGTTTGGCGATGCAAAAAAGGCAGTAACAGAATTAGTGGCCGAATTAAAGCAAATGTAAACACAACAATTTATCAAAATTTGTGTTTGGTAAATCACACATGGAAAATATTCCAATATTAGAAGTAAAAAATCTTTCAAAAAAATTCAAAGATTTTCAAGCTGTAAATAATTTGTCTTTTACAGTTAATAAAGGAGATGTATACGGGTTTCTTGGGCCCAATGGTGCAGGAAAAAGCACTACAATAAGAATGATTTTATCACTAATTTATCCAAGTAATGGTGATGTATTTCTTTTTGGTAATTCCATAAAAACACACAGAGCTTCTATCATGAAAAAAGTTGGAGCTATTGTTGAAAGACCAGATTTTTATGGAAGTTTAAGTGCTAAAAAAAATCTTGAGATTCTTGCGAAGATGCAAATGGAAGAAGTTTCAAAAAACAGAATTTCAGAAACATTAGAATGGGTTGGATTATTGGATAGAGCAGACAGTAAAGTAAAAACATTTTCGCAAGGAATGAAACAGCGATTGGGAATTGCACAAGCTTTGATTCACAATCCTGAATTAATTATTTTAGATGAACCCACAAATGGGTTGGATCCTCATGGAATGAAAGACATCAGAGAAATGATTATCTCTCTGAATAAAGATTACAACAAAACAATTTTTTTATCTTCTCATATTTTAAGCGAAGTAGAAATTTTGGCAAACAGAATGATTATTATAAATAAAGGCGAGAAATTAGTAGAAGGAAACGTAAACGAAATATTACTAAGTGGAAAACAAAATCTTACCGTCGAAGTTGTTGATGTAAATTCTGCAATAACCTTAATCACCAAATCCGAATACCAACAAAATTTTAAATCTATTGAGAAAAATAAAATTTTCTTCTCACTTGAAAGAAATAAAGTGCCCGAACTAAATAAATTTTTAGTTCAAAACAATACAGATATTTTATCAATTACGCCAACCAGAACCTTAGAAGAATTTTTCTTATCACTCACCTAATGAAAAATATTTACATTCTTACTAAACTCGAAATATTTAAACTATTTGCCAAAGGCCGCTCATATATTGCTTTTGGTGCTATTGCATTTTTAGTTTTTGTTATTCAAGTTGCACTTTTAGTAGATGGAAAAAACTTTTTTGAATTTCAAACTCAAAATTTAAGAGATACATTTTTATTTGAAGGGAACTTATTGAACGGTTACTTAACAGTTTATGTTATTCTTACTGCATTGCTGATACATATTCCATTTTTAATTGCATTAGTAAGTGGCGATTTAATAGCAGGGGAAACTTCTGCAGGTACATTGCGATTTATACTTACAAGAACAGCTTCTAGGTTAGAAATAATTACTGCAAAATTTATAACCTGCATTTTGTATTCTACCCTACTTGTAATTGCTATGGCTTTGCTTAGCCTAACCAGCGGAATATTACTTTTTGGCAAAGGTGATTTGTTTGTGGTGAGAGATACCATTTATATTTTTTCAGAAAACGATGTATTGTGGCGTTTAATTGCATCGTTTGGTTTTTCAATTTTAGGAATGTCAACAGTTGCCTCACTGGCATTTTTGTTTTCTTCGTTCACTGATAATTCTGTTACGCCAATTATTTTAACAATGGTAATTATAATTGCATTCATGATTTTATCATCTATTGATCTAAGTATTTTTAAATTAATAAAACCATTTTTCTTTACCACCTATATGAACAATTGGAGGTTGTTGTTTGAAGAACCTTTTAATTTATCTAAACTCATAAACTCCAGCTTAATTTTGGTATTTCATATTGCATTATTCTTTGGTATTTCGGCTTGGAATTTCACTAAAAAAGATATTTTGTCATGATAAAAGCGGTAGTTAAAATTACGTTTATTACTTTCTTAATTTTTAGTTATAAACTACAAGCACAAATTTCTGAACCCAAATTATTACTGGACAGTATTAATTCAAAACTTAATAAAGTTAACGATTACAGTGCTGACGTTAAAATTAAACTTAACGTAAGCTTCATAAAAATTCCGGTTAAAGAAGCGAAAGTATTTTACAAGAAACCTGATAAAATTAAAATGAAATCTACAGGTTTTGCACTTTTGCCTAAAAAAGGAATAAACTTTTCTTTAGCGGCCTTGCTTAATAAATCATATACATCAGTTTGGATAAAAAAAGAGCTGATAAACGGTAATAATTGTGATGTAATAAAAATTATTCCCCTAACAGAAGAGCAAGATATATTGCTTGCAACTGTTTGGATTGATAGAAAAAAACAACTTCTTTTAAGAGTGGATGCAAATACAAAAAGCAATGGCAGCTTCTTGATTGATTTTGTTTACAATTCCATTACTAACGTTTTTGACCTTCCAGAAAAACTAAATTTTACGTTTGATGTGAATAAAATGTCTTTGCCAATGGGAATAACCGGCGATTTTGACAGTGACAAAGCTCCAGAAAAAAACAACAAACCTCAAAAAGCAACCTTAAGCCTTATATACTCTAACTATTTAGTTAATAAAGGTATACCAGATTCATTTTTTACAGAAGAGAATAAAAGCAAGAAAAAATAACATGTGGTATTGTTTTTGGATCTTGTTAAAATAAGATATAAACAGCCAGTGTTGATATAATTTCACCTGTGTTCTTATGTATTTTATAACTTTGTAAAAACACGTTTTATGTTCGATGAAAACGAAGACTATTCAAGCCAAGACACAACAGCTCTTTTAAATAAGTTTGAAGAAATGTTGAAAAAGAATACCCAGTATTTTTTTGATGTAGAAGAGTTTGAAGAAATTATTGATTCGCTAATAGAAGAGAGGAATATTTCTAAAGCATTAAAAGCTTGCAAGTTTGCAATTTCTCAACATCCATTTACCATTTCACTTTTAATAAAACAAGCACAACTTTTTGTAGCAAGCAACAACATAAAAAAAGCACTTGAAATTTTAAATAAAGCAGAAAGTTTTGAGCCATCAAATTCCGATATTAGTATTACCAGAGGTGGTATTTTTAGTCAATTGGGCGAATATGATAAGGCCATTGATTCGTATAAAAATAGTTTAACGCATACCAATGATAAGGATGAAATTTACATGTTTATTGCCTTTGAATATCAAAATAAAAAGGACTTTGAAAAAGCAATACACTACTTAAAAAAGGCACTTAAATTAAATTCTGAAAACGAATTTGCTCTTTACGAAATTGCTTTTTGCTACAGTATTTTAGACAAAGAAGACAGTGCCTTAAATTTTTACTTAGAGTTTTTAAATGATTATCCATATTCATTTGCCGCATGGTATAACTTAGGAATTTCATACTCTAAATTAGACCTATTTGAAAAAGCTATCGAGGCGTTTGATTATGCTTTAGCCATAGACGAATTTTTTACAAGTGCCTTGTATGGAAAAGCACAAGCACTTTCTAATTTAGATAAATTTTCAGAAGCAATAGAAATCTACAAAACAATTATTACCGAAGATCCTGGCGATGCTTTTACTTACTATATGTTGGGAGAATGTTTTGAAAAAATGGAACTGTATGAGCAATCTTTGGAACAGTATAACTTTGCACTAAAACACGATGAATTTTTTGTAGATGCAATGGTTGGTAAGGCAGTTGTTTTAGACGCTATGGAAAAATCTGAGGCTGCAATTTTTGTAATGCAAAAAGCGCTTGAATTAGAAAAAGACAACGGAGAATTTTGGTTTATTTACACAGAGATACTCACAAAAAAAGAGGAATTTGAAGAGGCGGAAATTGCTTTTTTAAAAACTATAAAACTTATTCCAAATGATACTGATGTGTGGTTAGATTTTTCGGAATTTTATTATAAACAAGAAAAAATTGATAACGCAATTCATATTGCCGAAGAAGGATTACAAAACTTACCAGGTGATTACGAAATATTTTACCGATTAGCTGCATTAAATTATTCTAAAGGAAATCACCAAGAAGCTGATGATTATCTTCAAAAAGCACTTGCAATAGATAAAAAAGGAATTGAAGACATGTTTACTTTTTTACCTTTTTTAAGAACCTTCGATAGAATTAATCATTTACTTGATTCTCATAATTAAATAATGAACTACGAATTAAAAAATATACCTCAAAGACCTGTAAAACCAAGAGACAATGGGCTTACCATGGTTATGGATAAAGGATTAGGTTTAAAAGAAGCCGAGTTATTTATTGACTCAAGTGCTCACCTAACCGATGTTATAAAATTAGGATTTGGAACTTCTTATATCTCAAACAACTTAAAAGAAAAAATTAAGCTATACAAACAAGCAGGACTAAAAGTATATGTTGGTGGAACTTTATTTGAGGCATTTATTGTGCGAAACATGTTTGATGATTATCAAAAGTTGATTGATGATTTAGGATTAAATATGGCAGAAGTTTCTGACGGCTCACTTGAAATAAATCACGATAAAAAATGTGAGTACATAAACAAATTGTCAAAGCAAGTTACGGTTGTTAGTGAAGTTGGTTCAAAAGAAGAAGGGATTATTATTCATCCTAGCAAATGGACCACAATGATGAAAAAAGAGCTTGAGGCAGGAAGTTGGAAAGTAATTGCCGAAGCAAGAGAAAGCGGAAACGTTGGAATTTATCATACAAATGGAAAAACACACACCATATTAATCGACAAAATTATTGCAAAAATTAAAGTTGAGAACATTATTTGGGAGGCTCCAATAAAATCTCAGCAAACCTGGTTTATAAAACAATTTGGTTCAAACGTAAACCTTGGTAATATTGGTGTGCAGGATGTTGTTGCGTTAGAAACTTTAAGGCTAGGCTTAAGAGGCGATACATTTTTTCAGTTTTTGCCTAAAGAATTATTAAAATAACGAATTCTATAAATAAGTTATTTTATTTGGTAGAGTAATTATGACTCAACCAAGATTCACTTAGTTGTTGTTTCCAATTAGTTTGCATTTCATAAAGATTGCCAGCTTGGTGATTACAAAAAATAATAGAATCATTTGTAAGAATTCCCTTTTCCATTAAAGCGTCAATGCTAAAAGCGTTAAAAAAGTCTACCTTGCCTAAATTGTTTATGTAAGCTATTCTTAATCTGTTAAAAAAATCAATTTTAAATTCGCTTCCAATAGCTTGTATAAATTTTACTAATTTATCAATACCACAACCACTTGCTCCTGCTGAACTTTCATCAAGAGCAACTATCACAAAAACATCTTGCTCCACTTCAATAGTTGCATTCATCTGCTTTTCATGCGAAGTCCAGTTTTTAATAAAAATATCTCCCTTACTTTTAATGGTTTCTACCTCATTTGTGCTGAGTTGCCTATCGCTTTGATAAATCCACACTCTCGAATTTTTAGGCATTTTTTCTAATGCTGACATAATTTGAATACTTTTATTTCCCAAATTTAAAGTTTTTATGTCAAGTTATTATCATGAGTCTTGGAAAGATGTATTGGAAAAAGAATTTTCTTCTAGTTACTTTCATACCATTGCTAATCACTTAAAAAACGAATACAAACACCAAACCATTTTTCCAAAAAAAGAAGATGTATTTAGGGCATTTTTGCTTACACCAATAAATAAAACAAAAGTTGTAATTCTAGGCCAAGACCCTTATCACGGCATAGGACAAGCAATGGGATTGAGTTTTTCTGTGCCTCAATCAGAAAAAATTCCTCCTTCGTTAAAAAACATTTACAAAGAATTGGCCAATGACAAAGAACTTCTCACAGAGTTTAAAATTCCTGTGCATGGTAATTTAGAATCTTGGGCAAATCAGGGTGTGCTTTTGCTAAATGCGGTTCTTACTGTAAGAGCAAATCAACCGGGCTCTCACAAAGATATTGGTTGGCATTTTTTTTCAGATAATATAATTAGTCACCTTTCAGCAAACTGCCATAACCTCGTATTTCTATTGTGGGGCAATTTTGCAAAAACTAAAATTAAGCTTATAGATCACAACAAACACTTGGTTTTAACTGCAGCTCACCCCTCTCCTTTTTCTGCTTCAAATGGCTTTTTTGGCTGCAAACACTTTTCAAAAACAAATAAATATTTAAGATTGAACAAGATTTCAGAAATTAATTGGAATTTGTAGTCTACCCCCCAATTTTTACTAGTACTTAAAAATATTTATATATTATTTTGTTAGTAGCCCCCTATTTTTTACATTTGCACTCAAAATAAAATAAAATTATGTCAACAATTCGTTTTAAAGCAATAGAGAAGGCCTCTTCTAATAAGCCTGTAGAATATTCTACTCCATATACTTCTGGTTCAAAGATCTTTGGCACCAAAGTTTTTCATACAGATGTAATGAGAGAATATATGACCAAAGATGCTTACGAAGCAGTTATTAACTCCATAGAAACGGGGCAACCAATTGATAGAAAAGTAGCAGGCATGGTTGCAGCAGCAATGAAAAATTGGGCTTTGGAGCATGGTGCAACCCATTACACTCATTGGTTTCAGCCATTAACAGGAGCAACTGCAGAAAAGCACGATGCTTTTTTTGAACCCATAGGTCAAGGTAAGGCAATAGAAAATTTTGAGGCAAGCCAATTAGTTCAGCAAGAGCCAGACGCTTCGAGCTTTCCGAACGGAGGTATTAGAAATACATTCGAAGCCAGAGGGTACACAGCATGGGACCCTACTTCGCCTGCATTTGTAATTGAATCTACACTTTGCATTCCTACAATATTTGTATCCTATACCGGTGAAGCATTAGACCACAAAACTCCTTTACTAAATGCATTACATGCTGTAGATAAAGCTGCAACAGATGTTTGCCAGTATTTTGATAAAAACGTTACAAAAGTTATATCCACCTTAGGCTGGGAACAAGAATATTTTTTAATAGACCTTGCTTTATTTTCGGCACGACCAGATTTAATAATGAGCGGAAGAACTTTATTTGGGCATGCTCCAGCTAAAGGGCAACAATTAGAAGATCATTATTTTGGTTCAATACCCGAAAGAGCAAAGGCATTTATGAGAGAAATTGAAAACGAGTGTTTACAATTAGGTATTCCAATAAAAACTCGTCACAACGAAGTCGCTCCAAATCAGTTTGAATGTGCTCCTGTTTTTGAAGAAACAAATTTAGCGGTAGACCACAACCAGTTGCTTATGGACGTAATGGACAAGGTTGGACAAAAACATAATTTTAAAGTTTTATTGCACGAAAAGCCTTTTGCAGGTGTTAACGGAAGCGGAAAACATAACAATTGGTCTTTAGCAACAAATACGGGTAAAAATCTTTTGTCACCAGGTAAAACTCCTAAAAACAATTTACAATTTCTTACATTTTTTGTAAACACAATTAAAGCAGTTCATGATTATGCAGATTTATTGAGAGTTGCTATTGCATCGGCTGGTAACGACCATAGGCTTGGCGCTAACGAAGCTCCTCCCGCAATTATGTCGGTATTTATTGGTGAACAATTAACAAGAATTTTAGATGAGCTAGAGAAAAAAGTAAAGGATGGTAAAATAAGTGCAGATGATAAAACCGATTTAAAGTTAAACATTGCCAGAATACCTGAAATTCTTTTAGACAATACGGACAGAAACAGAACATCTCCTTTTGCATTTACCGGCAACAAGTTTGAGTTTAGAGCAGTTGGTTCCAGCGCAAACTGTGCTTTGGCAATGGCTACTTTAAATACCATTGTAGCTGAACAATTAAAACAATTTAAAAAAGAAGTAGACGCACTATTAGATAAAGGGGCAAAAAAAGATGATGCCATCTTTCAAGTTCTAAGAAACTATATTAGTTCATCAAAGAAAATAAGATTCGAAGGCAATGGTTATGGAGATGAATGGGTGAAAGAAGCAACTAAAAGAGGATTAAAAAACATTAAAACAACTCCACAAGCGCTGGATGCAATGCTAGAGAAACAAGCAGTTAAAGTTTTTCTAAATAATAAGGTAATGACAGAAAGAGAAATTCATGCCAGGTATGAAATTCAATTGGAAACTTACACAAAAAAAATCCAAATAGAAAGTAGAGTTATGGGTGATATTGCATTAAATCATATCATTCCTTGTGCCATAAAGTATCAAAACACTTTAATTCAAAATGTAACCGGACTTAAAGGTTTGTTTAGTGCTGCGGAGTTCAAAAAAATTGGAACCACACAATTAGAAATGATAGAAGAAATTTCTGAACATATTTCTATGATAAAAAAGCATGTTGAGGCAATGGTTGAAGAAAGAAAAAAAGCAAATTTGTTTGAAAATGCAAAGAAACAAGCCATTGCTTATTGCGATAAAGTAATACCACATTTTGAAGTTATTCGTTATCACGCAGACAAATTGGAACTTGTTGTTGATAATGAAAGTTGGCCATTACCTAAGTACAGAGAAATGCTCTGGATAAGATAATATTAATTGCAATAAATAAAATCCCATGCATCTTTGTATGGGATTTTTTTGTGTAATAATCGTCCAAAATTTAATTTGAATGAAAGATTTTTTCAATAAATACAGTCAATATTTTGTAGATTTTTGGCAATATCTTGTGATAATTGTTATCATGATTTTGGCGGCTATTTTTATACTTTAAAAAAATTAAGGAAAGCAGTTTTTTATACGTATATATTTTTTATATTTGTGGTGTAAATAAAATTATTTTTTTTATGGATGCCAAGGTAACCTTAAGTTTTAATGCAACTATCGTAGAAAAGGCCAAACAATATGCCCAAGAGCAAGGTATTAGTCTTAGCAGGCTTACAGAAATTCTCCTAAGAAAACTCACATCCGGTCAATACAAATCATTTGAAGATTTTCCGGTAGCAAATTGGGTAAATATGATTTCCGAAGGCGAGGCACAATACTTTACTAAGTCAAAATCTAACAAAGAAATAAAATCAGAATATTTTAAAAGTAAAAAGAAAAAATAGTGCGAATTTTTTTAGATGCTAACGTCATTGTCTCAGTAATAAATAAAGAATATCCACTTTATACTTTTTCGTCAAAAATTTTAAGCCTTGCAGGATATAAAAATTTTGAGTTATACACTTCACCCTTGTGTTTGGCTATTTCGTTTTATTTTGCTGAAAAAAAATTTGGAGCATTAGAAGCAAAAAGAAGGATAAAAATTTTAATGGATCATATTAAAATTTCTTTTTGTGGAATTGAAGAGTCTAACAAGGCAATTGAAAATAAAAAGGCCACTGATTTTGAGGATGCTTTACAATATTACTCAGCATTGAGTTCTAAGTGCAAATACATTGTTACAAATGATGTAGACGATTATTATTTTTCATCGATAGAAGTTTTAAAACCTGAGATTTTTTTGAATAAATTTTTTGGATAGAAGTAAATAATTTAACAGTCAGAATTAAGTGCGTTTTATTGTTAGTGGATGCTTAATATATTTACATAAGAAAGAAATTTTAGAATACACTACTGATTAATTTTTTTCTGTTTTTAATTTCGTTTTCATTTACTAAAAATTTACAGAATTGTATGTAAGTAATTATAGCATTTTTTTAAATACCATCTGCTTTCATAAGCCAATAGCCAGCTTTTGCAATGAATATTGCTGGTATGATGTGGCAAATAATAGCAATAAGAAGGAAATAGAAGAATTAATCTTTAACAATTTCTATTTTGTACCGCAATTTTTATTGGCACAGTTTTAGCAAACAACAAACGCAGAATACACAGGAAATTAGTAGTGTTTTGTTTTTGAATACTTTCATTGGCAAATCGATAAACATTTTTGCGTGCAAGCAAAGCAATTTTGGCAAAGCTGCAAACAATTTTAAATAACTTAAAAATGAAAATAATTTTAATTACATCTATTACGTTGGCAGTTTTGCTGGTTGTATTACAAATTTATACTACTATGGCCACTAACAAAACAGAAACACAAACTTACACGGTAATTAAGGAGGAAAAGCTTTTTGAAATTAGATTTTATCCTGCTGCTACTTTGGCTAAAATTTCCTCTACTTCTAAATCATACAAAGATTTAGGTTCATCGGGATTTAGCAAATTGGCCAACTATATATTTGGTGGAAACAGCCAAAACAAACAAATAGCAATGACCTCTCCTGTTCACATGGATATTGGCGACTCTATTTCAACCATGGCTTTTGTAATGCCCTCAAATTTTAATAAAGATAATTTACCAAAGCCAAATAGCAATGAAGTAAGGCTTGAAACTTCGGAACCTGAATATGTGGCTGCAATTAAATTTGGAGGATTTGCAAGCACTGAAATCATCAATAAACACAAAGAAATTCTTTCAAACGCACTGCAAGAAAAAGGCATTAGCTTTTATGGCAACTTTCGTTTTTTGGGCTACAATCCACCTTACCAATTGTTGGGCAGAAGAAACGAAGTTATTGTGGCAATTAATTGGCCGCAAAAATAAAATTCCACTGGAAAAGCGGAAAACTAAATACAACAAATAATTTAATTTAATTCAACAAACTCTCTTTAAGAAAAACAAGTTAAGTGAATTTTAAATTATTGAAGCCGAAATCCCTTGAGCTAAAGAAGCTGAGGTTTTATAAATAGAATGTATGTTTAGGCCAACAGCTATTTAAGATGGAGAATAAATGGTACAAATTTTAATTATTATTTTCTTTGACTTTTCTAAATTTATTCCATATCTATCATCATCTTTGTTACATAAATAATAATTATCTAAAAAACATAACATGAAAAAATTAGTAGTATTCTCGCTTACATTTATGATATCGTTGTTTTCTTTTGCACAAAAAATCAAAGAAAATGAACTACCCGAAGATGTAAAAACCGCATTTAAAAATATTTATCCACAAACAAAAGCAGAAAAGTGGGAAAAAGAAGGAAACAATTTTGAAGCAGAATTTAAGCACAACAAAATTGAACAATCGGTATTGTTTGATGCACAAGGCAATATTCTAGAAACAGAAATTGAAATAGAAAAAAATAAACTTCCAAACACTGTTTTAGAATACGTAAAAACAAATTACAAAGGACATTCTATAAAGGAAGCCGCAAAAATTAACGATTCTAAAGATGCAGTTTTTTTTGAAGTAGAAATAAAAGGGATGGATGTGATTTTCGATAGCAATGGCAAATTCCTTAGAGAAGTAAAAGATTAAAACTTTTAATTTACTATGTATCTTAAATACATTTTCCTCCTACTGTTTTTTTCAAGTTTTGTGGTAAGTTCTTTTTCGCAAAACAACAGTATAACCATATCTGGTAATGTAAAAGATAAATCCACAAAAACCCCATTACCTTTTGTGAATGTTGTTTTAAAAACTCAAAAAGACAGTGCTTTTGTTACCGGAACAATCACCAACGAACAAGGTTTGTTTTCTTTAACCAACATAAAACCCAACAACTACATTTTTCAAATTTCTTTCATCGGATACTTAACTAATTTTCAGCCAATTTACGTTGGTAGTCTTTCTCCATTTTTAGATGTTGCCACCATAGAATTAGAAGAAAACATCAATAAATTAAGCGAAGTAGTTGTAACTGCAAAACAAGACGAAGTAAGCGGCAAAATGGATAAAAAAGTGTTTACTGTTCAAGATAACATGAGTCAAAGTGGGGGATCTGTGTTGCAAACTATGCAAAGCTTACCGGGCGTTACGGTTCAAGATGGCAAAGTACAACTTAGAGGCAATGATAAAATAACAATTTTAATTGATGGTAAACAAACCGCTCTGACAGGCTTTGGAAGTCAATCTGGTTTAGACAATATCCCTTCTTCTGCAATTGAAAAAATAGAAATTATAAACAATCCCTCCTCAAAATTCGATGCAAATGGCAATGCAGGTGTTATAAACATTGTAATGAAGAAAAATGAGAGAGATGGACTCAATGGAAAGATAGGTTTTACTACTGGTTTAGGATCATTGTGGATAAGGCAAGAAAACCTACCCGACATAAGGCCGCAATATACTTTAACGCCAAAAATAAACCCCTCTTTATCTCTGAACTATAGAAAAAACAAAATAAATTTATTTTTACAAGCCGATAACCTCTATACACAAACCTTAAATAAAAATGAATTTGTTAGTAGAACTTACACCGATGGAACCATAATAAATCAGCAATTAAAAAGAAATAGAAACACTAATTTTTTAACCTCAAAGGCAGGATTCGATTGGAATATAGATAACAATAACACGATAACAATTTCTGCCTTATTTGGTAGCGAAAAAATTATAGACAGAGGCGATCAACCTTTTTTTAATGGAACTAATTCCGAACGCCTAAGGTTGTGGCAATTTTTAGAGGACGAACTAAAAACAACAGCTATGGCCACAACCGCCTATCAACATAAATTTAAACAAGCAGGCCATTTATTAAACATTGGGTTTAATTATACTTTTCATAGAGAAGATGAAAAATACTTTTATAATAACTTTTTACCCAACGCAGCTGGAACGGATGCTTTTAAATTAATTTCAGACGAACAAGTATATGACTTTAACATAGATTATATTAAACCTTTAAAATATGGCCGATTTGAAACTGGTTTAAAACTTCGAAATAGAATTATTCCTACTAATATGCAATTTATCCCAGGAGAAAATTCCGTGCTAGATAGCAATGCAGGCGGCTGGGCAAATTATAAAGAAATTATTCCGGCTCTTTATGGAAATTACGTTTTGGAGAACAAAACATGGGAAGCAGAGTTAGGATTAAGAGTAGAATATGTAAAAATTCAATACGATGTTAATCCAAACCACAACACCTATAAAAGCGATGGATACAAATATACACAACCCTTTCCTAATGCAAGACTAGCCTACAAAATAAACAACAACAACAAAATTTCACTTTTCTTCAACCGCAGAGTTGATAGGCCCAATGAAGTTGACATTAGAATTTTTCCTAAATACGACGATGCAGAAATTATTAAAGTAGGAAACCCAGCTTTACGCCCACAATTCACCAATTCTTTAGAACTTGCTTACAAAACAAGTTATACCAAAGGATATTTTTATTGTGCAGCTTATCACCGCTTTGCAGATGGAAGCATAACACGAATCTCTAGTATTGCACCTAACAGCAATAGAATATATGCAATATTTCAAAATGCAGGCAAAAGCTATAACACTGGTATAGAATTTATTCTTGTGCATGAGATAAATAAATGGTATTCCTTTAACTTAAATGTAAATGGATATCACAATCAAATAAATGCTTTTAGTGTTCAAAACAAATATCCTGTTTTCTCTACTTTTACTTCTAATAAACAAGAAATAATTTCGGGAAACATAAAATTAAACAATAACATTAACTTATCTCACAACATAATTGCACAAATAATTGCTATTTATTTAGCTCCAGACATTATTCCACAAGGCAAAATTGCCCAACGTTTTTCATTAGACCTTGGTATAAAAAAGAGTGTTCGAGCGGGCAAAGGTGAACTTTTTTTAAACGCCTCAGATGTTTTAAATACCATGATTATTAAAAAAGAAATAAAAGGGCAAGGCTTTAGCTACATCAGCTCCGATTACTACGAAACACAAGTGGTAAGAATTGGTTATACCTACAAATTTTAAATTTAAAAGTAAAAAAACTTCTCTGTTTCTCCATCCCAAAGGTAAGATCTCCATTTCCAAGAAAAGTAGATTTTAGTAGATTTTAATTTGAAAAGTTAAGCTTAAAAAAACTTATACACACCAACCTAAAATTAAACGATTCCAAAACATAATTTAATTCTGAAAGTAAGTGAGGCTGAAGTTAAAAATAAGTAAGTGTATGTTATTAGAAATGGATTAAAATTAATTGAAAAATCTTAGTATTTCTTTTTCCTGTATTTGCCTCTGGTGTGGTAGTAATACTTTGAACGGTACTGATTTTTTACAGCGTTTTTACGAGTACTTACTGGCATACGAACATACCCTTTTCTAAAACGACCTCTTCTGTCTATACTGGGTTTTACGTAAACGGCATCTTTGGCTCTTTTTCCACTGTCGTTGTTGTTGCACGATAGCGTAAAAATAATTACAATGACTAATGCAATGTATTTCGTTATAATTTTTTTCATATTGAACAATCAAATAAAAGTAGAATTATTGGAACTACAAATAATAAAATATAATTCCTCTCTCTAACATGCTCTTGCATGAGATTATAAAAATAAATGAAGATATGACATTCAATTTATTAAAATGAATAATTTATTACACTTCGCCGCGGCTGATGCAAACATATTTTTAGCACGAAATACAATCACCTATTTATCAGGATTGTTCTGTAAATACTATAATTTTTTTTCTATGGTGTAATTATCCTAAAGTTCAAATAAAAGGTTACTGTTTCGGGATTGGCGTAGGTAGTGTTCGCCCTAAGGAATCGTCAACGAAAACTATCCGTAAGCACCGATCTTGATAGTAGATTTTGCAGTATTTGAAACGATATCTATTAGTTTGTTAAGCAATTGTTTTTCAATTTCGTTTTATCGTTACTGTTGAGTTACACGTTAGCCGATAATGGTTTTTAAATTGGCGATGGGCCTGGTTTATTTGCATAAATGCTTATTCGCCTCGGCTTACTCATCTATTTCCGGAGTGCTGCATGAACAGCTTTATTTATTCTGTTTTACTTTATTTATGGTTATAAATTAGTGTAGATAAAAAAGTTAATACCTGATTTATTGTAGGCCAACAATGAACTGCTGTTGAGTAAAAATGATTTTCGTATACCCAAACTCATTGGTATTAAGTTTAAGATAGTGTTGTCAAAAATAAATTCTACACCAGCCGAATTATAAACGGTAGATTTGTTTAACTTTATATTTTCGCCCACCCCATAGTCATAAAAAATATTTGCCCTCACTCGTTTAAAATATGTGATTCCTGCAAACCCTTTGTCAGGATATAGCAATGGCAACTGATACTCAGCTTTTAAAAGTTTAAATTCATCGTTTATAGGAGTTATAAAACCTCTTGGATATTCAAACACATCGGCATATTGATATAAATTTGTAAGCATCTCTTTTTGATATGCCGCAGTTGCTGTTACATTATGATTTTTAAAAATTCCAGGTAAAAATAATCTTGCATTTCCTTCCATTTTTTCTGAGCTT
Source organism: Bacteroidota bacterium (assembly GCA_037131955.1). Taxonomy (GTDB): domain Bacteria; phylum Bacteroidota; class Bacteroidia; order UBA4408; family UBA4408; genus CAIMMJ01. The sequence goes on along the minus strand of JBAXQC010000009.1, from coordinate 22,977 downwards.
ATAGAATTTAAATCGGCTTGATAGTTTACGTTTACTTCAAACCCAAGTCTTGTGCCAACATTTTGGTAGGCTCTCCTTCTTTTAGAACTCACTAAAAATCCTAATTGAGTGCTACTAAAATTATTATTTGCCATAGTCCTTCCTTCTGCTTTAATTTCCTTAAGATTATTATAATAAATACCTATTTGTGGTAAAAATTTTGTATTAAAATTACCTTTTATCCACGACAATGGAATAGCTATTTCTGCCCCAAATTTTGTTTCTGAAAAATTCTGATTAGCAAAGGTATCAGCTGCTGAATAATAGTCCGTTTCTCTTTTAGCTTGCTGTGCAATTAGAGATAATTGGGGATAATATCTAGCAAGCACAAATTTGCTATTGTATGATATGGCATTGCTTTCGTTTCGATTTATACTACTTCCAAAATTTATACTTAGATCTTGTAATAAATTTATCATAGTAATATTTAATCCAGGGTTTGAAAGAGAAGGGCTAATATTCCAACTGTGCAATTTGAGTCCTCTAAAAAGTCCATTGTATGATTTGGATTTGTAATTGTTTGAATAATTTTTATCTAAAATATTGCCACCTTCGCTTTTGTTGGCTGTAGTTTTAAAGATATCCATTTCAGATGGCTCGGTAATTTTAAAGGTTGTGTTTTCGCTGTTGGAACTTAAACTTTGTTTTGAAATTATATAGCCCATATCTGTAAATTCTGAAAAAATAATTTCATTGTTGTCGTTGATTTTTGGGTCAAATGCACCAATTGGAACTGAGGTAATCTGAAAAAATTTCTTAGAGCCCTCTAGATCTGTACAGAATATATTGTCTATACCTGTAAATCCAGCATTAAAATAAACTTTGTTGTCTTTAATACTAGGTGCATCCATTGTGTGGCTGGTCCAATCTGTTAATTCAAGGATTTCTTTGTTTTTGATAGTTAACTTTATTATTGCCAATTTACTGTTGTGTTTGGCAATAGTTACAATGGAATTTCCATCGCTGCTCCAATTGACTCTCGAAAGAAAATAATTAAGAGGTGTTGTTATTTTTTCAATTATACTTCCAGTAGAAATATCTAAAATATGAATTTCATTTTGTTGCTCGGTGGTTATGAAAACAGAGGCTATTAATTTCCCATCTGGCGAAATACTTGGAGAAAAATACCTTTGGTTTTTGGTTAAGTATAACTTTTTTTGAGCCTCCATATCATAAACTATAACATTGTTATACGTCTTGTTTGCTCTTCTGCTATCTACCGCAGTCTCTGTCCATACCAACTTACCTTTGCTATATTGCAAATAGTCATCATTGTTATAACCAATGGTAGTTATTTTTTTTTCCAATCCATTACTCAACAAAACTATTTCGTCTGTTGATTTGTAACTAATTTTTCGAACAAGAATATCTCCATTTTCTGTGATACAAGGAAATCTATAATTTGTAAAAGTAGTTTTGTTTTTTTGTGTTATAGGTATACTTATTTGCTTAATTTCACTTATTTGGTTTTTAAAATCTATTTTTTTTTCTGCCCAGGCAAGTTCGTATAATTTTTTTGTAGAATACCCTGTTTGTCTTTTTAATGATTTAGAAAATGGATATATAATACCTTTATACGAAGCGGCACCTTTAAGAACATTAGCTGTAATGTCATTTCCTTTTTCATTTCTTATCTTGGTAAGCATCATATAACCTAAGCGATATTTGTCAGGCATCATATTTTTATAAGAGCCATTTCTATTTTGTAAATAATTATAGTTTCTATTACTGTAGGCTAAGGCTCTTTGTTCCATTGTAAAAAACGGAGATCGTCCCCTTCCAGAAAGAGTTAGAGCTGTTTCTATAATCACTGCGTCACCTTCAAAATACCAATCGGGAATGCTCACAGCATTTAGCAGTGACCACAAACTTTCGCCTTGCAAATAATAGCCAAGTTTTGTAAGCCCTCTTAACGAATTCATATATTGAAGGGCGTGCCTGTACTCATGTATTGTTAATATATCTAACCAGTCTACAGTGCCTATAAGAAGATTATTAGAAGGTGGTGTAGCATAAAATTCACTTCTAAAAGGAGCAAGAGCAACATATCCATTTGGATTGGTAGTTTGGTTTTGCAAAACCATATCTAACCTTCTTTTTTTTGGTCCCACTGAACGTCTATTATTGGTATCGAGGTAATTTACCATGCCTGCAATTCGCTGTGCTTGAGCCTCCATTCCCATAGGATAAATTACTCGGATACTTGGAGAGTTTAAAATTTGCCAATTTAATCCTGTTGGATTACCACCCATTTCTTGTGCTTTTAGAACAATTGAGGAAATTAGTAGCATTACAAGAATTAGAAAACTTGTTTTTTTTGTCATATTTTTTTAAAATTTTTAATAGTTGAGTCTGTATTTATTATAACGTTTTTTAAGTTGACGATGGGTAAGAATTATAGCACTGTACTTTATCCATAGCTCTGAACTTTTTGTAAGCAAAAAACTATTAAGCAGAGACGATTTGCGGCGGCAAACACTCAATTTTGCGATTGAGCTGTTAGTGGTAGCTATTTTTCTCCTATCAACCAAAAGCATAAACTAAATTTTTTTATTTTTTCCCACCTGCCTAAACTAATTGTCTTTTTGTAAATGAAACCATCTTTGTTTGGGATAGCAGAAAATAAAAACTCGGCATTTTCAGCAGATTGTCCGAACAATTCAATTAATTCAATTGTGCAAATAAAATTGTCTTTTACTTGTATGTTTTCGTTCACTAATGGAAGCGAATAAAGCCCTGTGTCAGCTTTAGAAATAGTAAAAATTACATCTCTTGTGTTTACTTTCGTTGAAGGATTGTTCTTTTTTAAGGAATAAATATTAAGTCGAAATTTTAAAGATTCAAACGGAATTTTTAAAATATTAAAATTAAACTTTGTCAATTGAACTTTTCCATTGTTTTGGATAAGTGTTCCACCTTCAAGTCCGAGTCCATCAGATTGAAAAAAGCCTTTTACCTGGTCGCCATTTGGCTTGTATCCTAAATTTACTTGTTGTGAAGCCAATATTGTGACCTCTTTTAATGTTATTGAGGATGGATTCAATTCAATTTTTAACTCTGTGGATTGACTTATTAATTTTATAATCTTTATTGTGGTATTTTCATAGCCAATGTGATCAATAGCTAAATAATTATTCAATAAGTCTTCAGGAATAATTAAGTTGAATTCACCTAAAGAATTACAAACAGTTCCTACGCCTTTCTCAAGAATACCAATATTAGCATATTCAATTGGCAAATGCCTTGACTTGTCAATAATTGTTCCCGATAAAATAGTTTGTCCATATACAAACAACTGAAATAATATTAGAAACAGAGTAGTTACTATTTTGCTGGTCATTTTTTGTAATGAGTGCTGTTAAAATAAAAGCTAACGATTTAAAGATTTACAAAATGGTGTATTCAAAGCTTTTACCTTTATACTTGCAACAAAGGTAAGATTGAAACCGAAACTTACAAATACCACTTTAATGGGGTATTTTGCAAATTTGCTGTTAGTGGTAGTGCTTTTTACAGGCCAAGAACTATAAGTATATTGCCTCAATTCTATTAATTTGTTCCTTTTAATCTGCCTAGTTCCTGTTTTAAGGTAGGATGCATTATAAGGCTATGATATAATTGATTTATTTTTATTTTCGTTCCAGATAATTAAAAAAATCATTGGAATAAAACCCACTTTCAGCTCTTATTTAATCAACTGTTTTGTTTGTCTTTTGCATCATATAAGCTTTACAAGGATACTGTAAAGGCTGCTCAAAAAACAGAAATACAGCAAAAGCACATTAACTGTAATTGAAAAAGTAGAAATTTTTTTTGAAACATCTATTAAACTACTTCAAAACGAAAAAATAAAGAAGAAAACAATCCTGTTAACAGAAGAACATAATCACCTAAACTAAATTTTCAGTTTTAGGCATTTATATGCGGAAGCCAAAATAAAAGTATTTTACTCTTCAAACTTCTTTAAAAAACTTTTTGCTTTTGAAGCAATTCCTAAATTAAAAATATAAGAGGCTTGGCCTTTTTCTTTTTCCTTTTGTCGTTTTTCTGGTTTCAATTCTTTTATTGCTGTGTTCCACTTTTCATCGCTAGAAATTGCTTGCATTTGATTAATGGTGTAGCTAAAGAAATACCAGTTGTTGTTTTCATCTGCTAAATAAATATTTACAACATCTCCAGATCTTTTGGGCACCAACTCTATTTTACAAGGATAATATCGGTTAAGCTGATTTTTGAATATGTTTCCAATTCCCACTTTCCCTTGTGACACGAACGATTTAGTAGAAGGATTCCATTTAAATTTAACATCAGAAAAGAAAATGGTGTGTTCTAATTCGTCTGGTATTTTTTTGAATGCACCGTATAAATTTACTTGTGAGATTAATTTGTCTGCTTCTTTTTTTCCTACTAATTCTGTTAGAGAACGTTCATAGATTGGCCTGGTAAATGGCACTGGTTCTGCATTGGTAGATTTCTCTAACAACTCAGAAATTTGTTTAATTAAACTATTTTCAAAAAAGAAATCTATGGCCATAACGGTTTCAAAAGTTATTGAATCGTTGTTTAAATTATGCTCTAAACTTCCAAAGGTTTGCAAATTTACTTGGCCCATATTTTTTACCATAGAAAGGTTTCCTTCGCCATAAATTTTACAATCCTGTGTATTTAAACTCATGTAATTTCCGGGAAACGAAATTTGTTTGATTTTATCTTTGCTTGCAATCTTATATTCTTTGTAAGTATCGTCGTAATAAATAAATCCTCTTGATTCCATCAGCACCAAATCGGCACCTTGGCGTTTGGTGCTCATAAAACTGCTGTATACATGCATAGAGTCTGTTGCTATCATCATTCCACTTCCAACGGTTTTGTTATCTATGTCAAAAATCCTTGCTGTATCTAAAGGAATATAAACGTCTGTTGGATTTATGTCAGCATCAAAAAATACCCACGATTTTTTTATTTTATCGCAAGCATGTACCAATCTAAAATTACCCTTGAAAAATAAATTTTGACTACTTGCTTGTAGTCGCAAAATTCCTTTGTATTCAAATGCAGGGCTTAATGTAAAATTTGCTTCTTCCTTAATTACACCTTCTCCAACAGTTTGCCCGGTAATATCCGTTCCCACCACATCAAAATGCACCAGTTGTTCATTGTCCGTAACGTCTCTGTATCTATAATCGGCAAAACCTGTGTATTTTTTTCTCCCCAATATTTCAACATTGGCATTGAACAAAGTATGGTATTTGGTGGTAGTGTTCGCCAATATACTGGCGTTTTTTAAATCTTCTAGTTTAGCTTTTTTGTATATTACAACTTTACCGCTATCAGGATAAACTCTTGCATCTCCTGTATTTATATACCTTACATCAGCACATTTTATTATGTTAGTTCGTAAATCATATTTAGCTTTAGGAGATAAAAACCTAAGAGAATCTTGCTCTGGATGTGTAGAAATAAATTCAGCACCGGTTAAATCCAAATCGTCAGTTGAACTCAGTGTACGTTTTGAACCTTCTTCACTAGAGGATAATTCAAGGTTGTCCTTTTCCATATACCATTTAAAATTATCCATGAAACAGAGGTATTGGTTTACTGGGAATTTTATGAATGAACCGCCACCATTAGAAGTAAAATCGCCAATACGTTGGTCAAAATCTATGTGAGCTTTTAGGTTTGTACTTAAAAATGCCAAACCTGATGAATCTGCTAAATTCTTTAAATTAAAATTACACGTATCCGCATCAAACATTCTTTCTTGAAACACCATTTTATTGGATTCAAGATTAGCTTTAAAAAACTCGGCATTACCTTTTCCAATTAATCTTTGAGGCGAAAGAGTTAACATGCCGTGAAAGTCGGCAATACCATCATACATTTTTATTGGTACTGAACGTTCATGAATGTTCATAAAATCCTTGTAGGGCATCCAATGTATGTATGTATCTGTGGACCGAGCAACAGGAAATTGTGTTGGATCTTTTTGAGGTTTTTCCTCAAATTTCTGTACATCCCCATTGGTTGAGTCTGGAAAAAACAAAAGATCGTTGCTATTAAATGTTGAAGTAACATATTGTAATTCTCCATCACCTCTCAGCCCCCTATTGCTCATGTTTATCTTGCTAATAAATTTTCCTTTATCTTGATACATAGGCAAGCCGCTTGCAGGTGTTTGGTAATTTATACCTAAAGAATAATCTTGTTGCAGAACAAGTTTCTCTTTGATGGTTGGAAATACACCTGCAGATTCAAATTCGCCATTAAATGAAAGTGCCGCATTGTCAAAGTTATCTAAACTATCAATGGTGAATGGTTCTAAATGGAAAAATGTTCTGTCTCTTTTATAAACACCACCTTGCACGCTTTTTTGATCCCAATATGAATAAGAATCGCTTTTAGAAATTAAGATAGGATACTGTGCAAAATTAACAACCCCAGATTTATTGTTGGGATTATCTATCAATAATTCTCCCTGAATATTCTCAATAACGGTTTTTACATTCACTAATTTTGGCATTCCGTTTTCATCCATTTCTTTGGAGAGCACTTTAATTCTCAATGAATCCGTATTGGTTAAATTTATTTTAAATTTATCGTACTCAAAACTAAATTCTTTTCCAAAAAACGTAAACCTACCAGCGTTAATTACTCCAGCAAAAAAGAAATCTCTGTTTTTCTTTACTAAAATAGTTTTACCTGATGGCCTTATGCTTACGTTTTGAGAGTCGCTCAAGAATATTTTTTCTACACCAAATATTTTTAAATCAAAATTTAATAAATTTATTGATGCATTTGCCTGATCGGAAAACAAGGTAGACTTAAACTCTAAAACGTCGTAATCTTTTTTTCCAAGTTTGTAAAGGCAATGATCAAACGTTTTTTCTTTAACTTCTACTTTGTCTGATTCTTCATTGTAATTTACAAATCCTTCCATTGCCATTTTCAACAATAATGGCCTCATTTGCGATGGAGCTGTTTTAAAGTATTTTGACAAGTCTATAATCTCAACAGTTTTTACATTTTTTTCTTTGCTAAATGATTTAATTCGAAACAAAGGATTTACATCGTCCATTCCCTGAAGTTTAGCAAACTTATAATCTCTAAAATAATTGAATGATTCAAATTTTGCATTACTTTCAGAAGAACCAATAATCATACGCAAATCAATTTTTGGTTCATCTAATTTCCAAATTAACTGTTCAAAATCTAATTCTAATTTGTGATAAGTGTCAAAAAATGGAGAACGTGCTATCCCTGAATTATCTCTAAGCATAGAGACCTCTCTATTTTTCACTAAATATTTTATTGGAAGCCCCGGGTGATACATCGAGTCTTTTTCCCAATAAAAAACTACGCCTGCTCTTTCGGAGGCAACACGATCGTCGCGGAGGGTTAAACTTAATGAGGTTACCTTTAAAAAAGTATTGCCCTTTAATTTAAACCTTAAAGTAGCAGGATTTTCAAGTGTGCCTGATCCAATAAATTTAGCACCTTTTACCAAAAAACCCCCGTCAAAATCTACGTCAGGATAAATGTCTTTTATGGAATATCTTTTATCATAAGAATCAAATGTTGGGTAAATTGCCTTTTCACCATTACTTCCGTTTAACACTTTATCTGTTAATTTTCCGATTAATGGATGATTAAAATATTTTGGATTTATGTAACTAACAGAATCCGCAGTATAAGTGGTAGTTTTAAAATCTATTTTATAGTCCTCCAACAAGGCATATACAATTTTTGGATCCATATTGGCTCTTTGCCAGTCTACTTTTCCTTTGAAACCTGTCCATTTTTGAGCAATAACCTCGTAATAACCTTCCGTATCATAAATCACTAAACTATCTTGAATACTGTAGCATTTAATATTAGTTTTTTGAAAAATAACTTTTGGAATTGAATCGTATTCAAAAGTAAAGTTCTTTGTCGATGCTTGCCACTCTGTTGTAACAGACTTATAAATTGTATTTGTTGTAAACAAATTTTCTGACATTGTAACAAAGTTGGTAAACGGCGTTAGTGTTTTTGCAGTCATTACCTTCTCTAAACTCTTAACCCACAATTGATAGTTTTTATCATCTAGAACACCTTCGGAGAACTTGCTCATTGAAACTAAAAATGCTTGAAATTCTGGAAATGCTTTTACTCTTTTTTTCAGCATCCAATTGCAAGTTTTGTAAATAAAATTTCTTTGTTCTTGATTAAAATCCGTTCCTTTTTTTAAATCCCAATAGGTTTTTAACCAATCGTCGATAAAAAGATTGGCCAAATCTCTGTTTGAAGTTTTTAAAAAATCTTTTATTTCCTTGGCAAATGGTTCTTCCTCTTCAGTAAAATTTTTGAATTGAGCTTGTGAAAATGAATTTTCTATGGGAATAAAAAACAGAAAAAGAATAAAAAATAAAAATGGATTTAAAATTCTCATAAAAATTTCATAAACTAGTGCATGAATAAACCAACTAATTTGTTGGCAATTTATTAATAAAAAAGAGAAAATCAAGAAGTAAATTATCCTAACTTTCTAACACGAGGCAAGCCCATGATTCATTGGAGTATTCTGAAATTAACTTTAAATTTAGTTGATTTGTTACTTCTAAAATTTGAGAAACATCAGTTGTAAAAAATCCACTTAAAAAAACCAATCCATTTTTATTTAAAACTTCCTTGTAAAAAACTAAATCTTTAGATAAAATATTGCGATTTATATTTGCTAATACAACATCAAAATTTAATGCTTTTATAGTGCTTGCATCGCCAAGTTTTACTTCTGTTAAATTGCAATTGTTCTTTGCTGTATTTTCAATTGAATTTTCGTAAGCCCATTGATCGTTGTCTATTGCCATAATATTTTGAGCTCCAATTTTTTCTGCTGCTATTGCCAAAATTGCAGTGCCACAGCCCATGTCAAGCAGTTTGCTATCTTTAATTCTATCTCTGTAGTCATGCATAGCCTTTAGCATCATAAATGTTGTGGAATGATGACCTGTACCAAAAGACATTTTGGGTTCAATTACAATGTCAATAAATCCAGGTTTTAATTGGTGGAAAGGTGCTCTAATTCTGCAAAAATTTTCTACTTCAATGGGCTCAAATTGTTCTTCCCATATTTTATTCCAATTTTGCTCTTCAATTTCTTGTGTGGTATAGGAATTTTCGCAATCTATATTACTTAAAATCTGATCTACATTTTCCGTATTAATGTTTTCTTTTCTGATGTATGCAAAAACATTTTCATCCTGCTCTGTAAACGATTCAAAATTTTCTTCAGCAAGCAATGCCACAACAATTTCATTAAAGGGAGAAAATGGTTTTAATGTTATTTTATATTCTATCCACGACATTACTTAGGAATTAAGTATTGAATAAAAATCCTCTGCAATTAGAGAAGCACCGCCAATTAAACCACCATTAATATGTTTGGTAGAAAACAACTCTTGTGCATTTTTTGGATTACAACTTCCTCCATATAAAATTGAAACTTGCTCTGCTGTTTCCACTCCATATTTTTTTATTAAACATTCATATATAAACTGGTGTATTTCTCCAGCTTGTTTGGCTGTGGCTGTTCTTCCCGTGCCAATTGCCCAAACAGGCTCGTAAGCTATTAATACATTAACTATTTGGTTGGCATTTAAATTTAAAACAGAATTGTTGAGTTGATTTTCTACCACACTGTAAAAGGTATCGTTTTCTCTTTCTTCTAATTTTTCGCCACAGCAATAAATTGGTTTAATGTTGTTTTGCAAAAGAAGTATAATCTTTTCAAGAATTATTGAATCTGTTTCAGCAAAATATTCTCTTCGTTCGCTGTGGCCTACTATACAAAATTCTACACCCATGGATGACAACATTTCTGCAGATACTTCGCCAGTGTATGCTCCAGAACTTTTGTGAGAGCAGTTTTGAGCGCCAATTTTTATATACTCAAAGTCTTTTACCAATTCAATAGCATCTTTGATGTAGAGAAAGTTTGGAGATAAAACTATTGTAGTATTTAAGGGTTTCCTCTCTGAAATTAAGTTGCTTAAGCGTTTCACCAATTCCATTGCTTGGTGATAATCTTTGTTCATTTTCCAGTTGCCTACAACAATTTTATGTAATGACATGTTTAGCATTTTAAGTTGGCAAAAATATAAATTATATTGGTAAGTATTTTTTGCCATCGCAGTAGAGTAAAACAGTAAAACTTATATGCAAAATTTAAATACTTTTGCAGAAAATAAAACAAATCAATTTAGATGGCATTAGATAGCATTGAAAGTGCAATAGAAGAAATAAAAAGCGGGAAAGTAATAATTGTAGTTGACGATGAAGACCGCGAAAACGAAGGAGACTTTGTTTGTGCCGCTAATTCTATAACCCCCGAGATAATTAACTTTATGGCAACACATGGCAGAGGATTAATTTGTGCTCCGCTTATTGCATCTCGTTGCGAAGAGTTAGGGTTAGATTTAATGGTGAACAAAAATAATGCAGCATACGAAACTCCTTTTACTATTTCGGTAGATTTAATAGGCCATGGCTGCACCACCGGAATTTCTGCAAGCGATAGAGCAAAAACTGTTCTTGCACTTGTAAACCCCAACATTAAACCCGAGGAATTAGGAAAACCAGGACATATTTTCCCTTTAAAAGCACAAAAAGAAGGGGTTCTAAAAAGAGCCGGACATACCGAAGCTGCTATAGATTTAGCAAGATTGGCAGGATTTGAACCTGCCGGTGTAATTGTAGAAATCATGAACGAAGATGGAACAATGGCAAGGCTTCCTGATTTAAAGATTATTGCACAAAAATTTGGTTTAAAAATTATATCCATCAAAGATTTAATTGCCTACAGATTATCTAAAGAGAGTTTAATTACAAGAGAAGTTTCTGTTCAACTTCCAACAGAACTTGGCGATTTTAGATTACAAGCCTACAAGCAAAAAGATACAGACCAAGACCATTTAGCACTAATAAAAGGTGAATGGAATGCAGAAGATCCAATACTAGTAAGGGTTCATAGCTCTTGCCTAACTGGCGATATATTTGGAAGTTGCCGCTGCGATTGCGGCCCACAACTGCACGCAGCAATGGAAACAATAGAAAAAGAAGGAAAAGGAGTGATTGTTTATTTAAATCAAGAAGGTAGAGGAATTGGGCTTTTAAACAAACTTAAAGCTTATAAATTGCAAGAAAATGGCATGGATACCGTAGAAGCCAATGAGGCATTGGGTTTTGGTATGGACGAGAGAGATTATGGCGTTGGCGCACAAATTCTCAGAGATTTAAACATTTCAAAAATTAAGTTAATGACAAACAATCCCAAGAAAAGAGCCGGTTTAATGGGATTTGGATTAGAAATAGTTGAAAATGTTTCACTACAGATCAAATCAAACAAACATAATTCCTTATATTTAAAAACCAAAAAAGAAAAATTAGGACACAACCTAAAAATTGAAGAATAACAAAAAACCATATCTATATGAGGAATAATTTATTAAAAGGAAAAAGAGGAATAATTTCTGGTGCATTAGACCCAAATTCTATTGCCTGGAAAGTTGCCGAAAAGGCATACGAACAGGGTGCTAGCATAGTTTTAACTAATGCTCCAATTGCCATGAGAATGGGTGAAATAAAAAATTTAGCAGAAAAAATAAATGCTCAAATTATCCCTGCCGATGCAACAAATGTTGAGGAATTGAACAATTTGTTTACTAAATCTCAGGAAGTTTTAGGTGGAAAATTAGATTTTGTGTTGCATTCAATTGGGATGTCTGCCAACATTAGAAAAAATATTCCCTATCCTGAATTGAATTACGATTTTTTTATGAAAAGTTTAGACGTTTCTGCTCTTTCTCTTCATAAAATGCTAAGTGTTGCCATGAAACAAGATGCCATATCTGAGTGGGGCTCTGTGGTTGCGCTAACATACATTGCAGCACAAAGAACTTTCCCTTTTTACACCGATATGGCCGAAGCTAAATCTATGCTGGAATCAATCACCAGAAGTTTTGGATACCACTACGGTAAAAAAAGAAAAGTCAGAATAAACACCATTTCTCAGTCACCAACAAAAACAACTGCAGGAAGTGGAATTAAAGGGTTTGAATCATTCTTTGATTTTGCCGATCAAATTTCTCCGCTTGGAAATGCTTCTGCAGAATCATGTGCAGATTATTGCGTTTCTCTTTTTAGCGATTACACAAGAATGGTTACAATGCAAAACTTGTTTCACGATGGTGGTTATTCCTTTACAGGAATTAGTGACGAGATAATGGATAAGATGTAATATTTAGTTTTCTTATAGCAAAATAATTTTAGTAATAATGAGTTTTGCCTAATATTAAAATTAAATAAAAGTGCCAACTAAATTGGGAAGAAATAAAATAGAAAAATCAATCAAGACCTTTGACACTCTGTTAAAGGTCTTTTATTTTGTTGTTGCTATATTTATTATGGATGCCTTTTGTTTTTCAACTGCCTTGTTGGCACAAAAAAAGAAAGCCTATGTAATTCTTGAATCTGATATTTCGTCGCCCGCAGGAATAAGCAACAAGGCATTTAGAAAAGGTCTTTCTGGTGTGGTAAACTACTCAAGCAACATACTTTTATGCACTCCAAACGGTAAAAGAAATTTTGGTTTAGGTTTTCAGCGTTCAACATTTAAAGCCGGATTAAATGCAAATAATATCAGCGGGAACAACAATACACTATTTGGTTTTAATTCCTTAAACCTCAAATTTGGCACTATTTTCCTTGCCAATTACATGTTTAAAATTCAAGGATTTATGCAAATGAATTATAATTTTTTAAATGTAAAAAGCGTTGAAGTGCCTTTGGGTGAAGAGTACAATGCAACAACAAAACGTTTCTTTTCTTACCAACCCGGAATAGATTTTTTTTTAAGAGCTCAAGAAAATATCTATGTAGGTTTTAGAGTAAGCTATAATTACTTGATTTATAAATATAATCCCGAAGAGTTTTATTTAAATGAACTAAATCAGTTTAGTCCAAACGACTATTCAAAGAATGTTGGTATTTTAAACTTTGGACTCTCGTTCCGGTATGAATTTAATAAGAATCCAGATGAATAAAAATAATCACTTGGACTTATTTTTTTAAATTAAATTTGCCGAAAATTTCCCTTGGATAAAAACAAAAACATAGAATTTTTAAATCATTCCATCTTTGCAACTTTAAAAGAAGTTTCAGCAAAATTGGGAGTTAAATCTTACATTGTTGGTGGCTATGTTAGAGATTGCTTTTTAAATAGAGCAGGAAAAGATATTGATGTGGTAACCATTGGAAGTGGTATTGAGTTTGCAGAAAAATGTTCAGAAATATTGCCAGGTAAACCTTCGGTTGCTGTTTTTAAAAACTTTGGAACGGCTATGTTTAGAGCTGGCGAGTGGGAAGTAGAGACAGTGGGTGCCAGAAAAGAATCTTACCGCAGCCATTCTCGAAAACCAATTGTAGAAGATGGCACATTAGAGGATGACCAATTGAGAAGAGATTTTACCATTAACGCACTAGCATTTTCTTTGAACCACGAAAATTTTGGAGAATTGCTAGATCCATTTAATGGAATAAGCGACTTGGAAAATAAAATCATAAAAACTCCAACAAATCCAGATATAACTTTTTCTGACGACCCATTAAGAATATTAAGAGCTATACGATTTGCTTCGCAACTAAATTTTACAATAGAAGAAAATTGCTTTCAATCAATCATTAGAAATAGAGAAAGACTTAAAATTATTTCTCAAGAAAGAATAACCGAAGAATTCAACAAAATTTTACTTTCTCCCAAACCATCTATTGGTCTTAAACTATTGTTTAATACAAAAATTTTGCACGATATTTTTCCACAATTAGTTTTATTGCAGGTGGTAGAAACTATAGGTGACAAATCTCACAAAGATAATTTTTATCATACGTTGGAAGTTTTAGATAACATAGCAGCAAATACAAATGACCTGTGGTTAAGATGGGCTGCACTTTTACATGACATTGCAAAACCTCAAACAAAAAGGTTTGAACCAAGTCAGGGCTGGACATTTCATGGACATGAGGACAAAGGTTCCAGAATGGTTCCAAAAATATTTGCTCAGTTTAAACTGCCATTAAATGATAAAATGAAGTACGTGCAAAAATTAGTATTGCTGCATTTGCGTCCAATAGTTCTCTCGCAAGAAATTGTAACGGATTCGGCAGTACGAAGATTATTGTTTGATGCTGGAGATGACATTGATGATTTAATGACACTTTGTAACGCCGATATTACATCAAAAAATGCTATAAAAGTAAAAAAGCATTTAGCCAATTTTGAGAGAGTAAGAGAAAAGCTAAAAGAAGTGGAAGAAAAAGATAAAATTAGAAATTGGCAACCGCCCATTAGTGGAGAAGATATTATGCAAATTTTTGATTTAAAACCAGGTAGAGAAATTGGAACATTAAAAAACTTAATTAGAGAAGCAATTCTTGAAGGAGAAATTACAAATAGCAGGGAACAAGCGTATGCTTTTCTTGTTACAAAAGCCGGAGAAATGGGATTTTTCCCAACAAATAATTAACTTTGAAACTTCATTTATACAAATATGCCTATATATAGATTTAGAGCCATTTTAGAAGACCACGAAGATGTTTACAGAGATATTGATATTAAGCCTGAACAAACATTTGAGCAATTTGCAATTGTGCTAAAAAACGCCTTTGGCTTAAAAGAAAATCTCTTTTGTGCTTTTTATAACAGCGACGACTATTACAGAAAAGGATCTGAAATTGAATTTTTTATTTTAGATAAAAAAGGCAAAGCATTTCCAACCGAAATTTGTGATGAGGTTGCTGCTCCTCATCAAAAATTTTTGATTGTTGTAGATGATGTATTGTCAACCTATATTTTACACCTAGAGTTATTTAAAATCTTAAAGGAAGCTGATAAAAAGTTAACTTACCCTACTTGTGTAAAAACAATAGGCAACATGCCCAAACCTACCATCCGCTCTATTGTTGCACCACCTGTAGATGAGGAAGATTTAAAATCATCAGAATTATTTTTTAAAGAATTAGAATCTGGCGAAGATGAGCAGGCGTACGAAGAAGAAGTTCTTGTTCCGGATTTAAGTGATGATGACACTTCCGAGGATTCAGAAAAAGCATCCTTCTCAATAGATACAGATGATGAAAATGAGAACGGAAATGAAGATGAAGTTTCTGAAGGTGGAGATGAAATGATGGATAACGAGGAAGATTTTTAGTTTAACGTAGATGCAAAATGGATTTAACAATTCTACAACTAAAAAATTAATATGCATTGTTGGGCCAACTGCATCAGGAAAAACATCATTGGCAATAAAAATTGCATCTCTCCTTAATACCGAAATAATATCTGCCGATTCTCGTCAAGTTTATAAAGAACTATCAATAGGAACAGCAGTTCCATCTCAAAAAGAACTTTCAGAAATAAAACACCATTTTATTCAGCATAAAAGTATTTTTGAAAATTACTCTGTTGCTGATTTTGAAAAAGAAGCCATCCAAAAAATTGAAGATTTATTTGAATCACATGATTATGTTGTTTTAGTTGGGGGCACAGGATTATACATAAAGGCAATAGAGGAAGGATTTGATGATTTGCCTCAGGCTAACTACCAGTATAGGCAAGAATTAGAAAGTTTGTTGAGCGAAAAAGGAATAGCGTACTTGCAAAACCTCTTAATGCAAAAAGACATACAAGCTTATTCATCAATTGATATTCAAAATCCCAGGAGATTAATAAGAGTTTTAGAAATTTTAGAATTAAGTGGTGAAAAACTTTCTGCTTCATGGCAACATAAAAAAGCGATAAGGAATTTTAATATTTTAAAAATTGCAATCAATTTGCCCAGAGAAGAACTCTATCAAAGAATTAATTTGAGAGTTGACAGCATGTTAGCGATTGGGTTACAAACAGAAATTGAAACACTAAAAGAATATAAAAATCTTCTAGCCTTAAACACAGTTGGATACAAAGAATGGTGGCCTTACTTTGATGAATTTGAGAAATTAGAAAACGTTATCACCAAAATAAAACAACATACTAGAAACTTTGCAAAGCGCCAGCTAACTTGGTTTAGAAAAGACTCCACAATAATTTGGTGGGACAAAGAACAAGTTGTTGATGCACAAAATTCTTTAGCGAATGTTGGAATAAATTTATGAAAAAGATATTTCAATCGTTTGCAGAAATAGAGAAACATATTCTCTATGTTATTTACGCTGAATTTTTTGTGCAACTTATTAATACCACTTTGTTTTCTATTCAGTTAATCTTTATGCAAAAAAACGGTTATAGCGATTACGAAGGAGCAAACTTTATATCTTACCGTTTTTTAGGAGTATTACTTTTAGCTGTTCCATTGGGTCTGTATATAAAAGGGAGAAAAATAAAACATCTTTTTTTTATGTCGGTTTATGCCTCCCCTATTTTAGCCATAGGAATAGTTTTTTCTATTCAAAATCATTGGAACACAGGTTTAATAATTTCGCAGTTTCTATGGGGAATATTTTTTACTCTCATTCAAATTCCAGTTCTTCCATATATTCTAAGAAATTCTAAATCAGAAAAACAAACAGAGGCACTATCTTTAAGTTACTCCACTTTTTCTTTTGCAGGAATTTTTGGAGGATTGTTAATTGCCCTTCTTAACAAATTAAATCCTACTTTATTTAATGAATTTAATCTGATTTTATTTATCATCCTATTGAGTTGTTTTGGCATATATTTCATCCACAAAATAAAATACGCAGAAAATATTCCCATATTAAAAACCAAAAGAATAGACCTAACAGATTTCGATTGGAAAATAATTTTCAAGGGCCTTACTCCAACTTTTATTATTGCTGTTGGAGCCGGATTAACCATTCCTTTTATTAGTATTTTTTTTTACAACGTACACGGCCTAAATACGGATAGTTTTTCTTTATTAAATTCGGTTGGTGCTGTATTGGTAGCAATATCTGCCTTATTGGTTCCTTTGGTAAAAAAAACCATCGGCTATAAAATTGCTATTCCAACCACACAATCTTTTGCCGTTTTGGCATTAATATTATTGGCTACCACGCAATTGTATGCCCAACAAAAAATAGCTGTGTACCTTGCCATGTTTTGTTTTTTATTGCGTCAGCCACTAATGAATATTGCCGGACCAATGACATCTGAAATTGTAATGAATTATGTAGGAAAAAGAAACCAAGAAATTGTAAGTGCTCTTACCGCCGCAATTTGGAGCGGCAGTTGGTTTGTAAGTTCAAAAATATTTGCCTGGCTAAGGTCAATCGGAATTCAATACGTATACGTTTTTTTAATTACTGCATTGCTCTACGGTGTAGGAGTAATTTGGTACTACATTCTTATTTTAGATTATGTAAAAAGAGAAAAGGCTGGATTGATAGAAAGTGAGCAAAAAATATTATAGTATAAATTAGCTTCATTATTATAAATGTTCGAAACAACTGCATTAGCTGGAGCTTTGCACCAAAATAATTTCTCCATTCTTTTGTACTATTTAGTTGAGCCTCAAAAAGTCGTTTTGTAATTTTTTCAATTGGGCTTTGCCCAAACCCATTCACTTCTTTGTCTTGAAACAAAGAAGTAAACAAGAAAATTCAAGGCTTCATTTTAACTTTTCCTCCTTTGTCGGAATTATTTTCGCTTGCAAAATTGCGACCTTTCGGGTGATTTTCGAGCCAAGCTCTCAACTTCCCGGAAGGTTCCCGCATTTTGCTGTACAAAAATAACCAGATAAAATGAGGCCTTTTTTCGCTCCGAAAAAATACCATGTTTTTAATAATTTGAACAGAAAAACAGTAGATTAAAATCGTATATCTTCATCCAAGTCAACTAATTTCATTGAGTTTACGAGAATTTGAGGGACTACTATTTATTGTTTTTTTTGAATTAAATAAATAATTAACTTTGATTCATGTTTGCCTATACAAAAAACTATTTAAAATTTACTTTTATACTTCTATCAGTTCTACTTTTTAATTTATCCTCTGCAAATCAAAAAATTACTTTTTCAGAAAATAAGGGTCAATGGCAAGCAAACATAATTGCCAGCTCTAAACTGCAAGGAGGAAATTTATTTGTAACTAAAAATTTGTTTCAATTTATTTTTAGTAATCCACAAAACAACAATCATCCAACTACTAAAAAATTACTACATCCTCTGGCATTTGCCTTTAGTGCTGAGCCGCAGTTCAATAACAAGTCGGCCAATTTTACTGCAGAAAAATTATTTCCTACAGAAGACTACGAAAATTATTTTTTGGGTAACGATAAAACTAAATGGCAAAACAATGTTAGAAAATTTTCCAAATTAATTTTAAGAGACAATTCTTTTCCTGTGCGAATTGAAATTGAAGGAAAAACAAATGCAATAAAGTCGTCCTACTTTTTAAAGGCCAACAGTAACCACAAAAAATTTTCGATCAAATACAGCAAAGAGTTAAAATTAAAAGTAAAACAAAACGTTTTAATTCTACAAACTCCGTTTAACGAAATTCAAGAGATGAATGCAATTGCGTTTCAATATATAAATGGAATAAAAAAAAGTGTTGAATGTAATTTTGTGTTGAATGAAGATAATTGTGTTTCGTTTGAATTTCCAAACGGATACGATTCAAATTATGAATTAGAAATAGACCCAACTCTTGTTTTTAGTTCTTATTCCGGTTCCTTGGCAGATAATTTTGGAATGTCTGCCACTTATGATAACCAAGGCAATGCTTACTCCGCAGGAACAGTTTTTGGATTTGATTTTCCTACCACCAATGGAGCATTTGACGATTCTGCTTCTTCAACAATCAATTATGGTTCTCCGGATATTGGAATTTTAAAATATCAGCCGGATGGTCAGCAATTAATTTATTGCACCTTTTTAGGTGGCGATTTTGCAGAATCTATTCATAGCATGGTGGCTAATAACGAGGGAGAATTGTTTGTTTTTGGCTCTACTGGCTCTACAAATTTTCCGATAATTTCTGGAAACTACCAAACAATTTTTAGCGGTGGACCCGAACTTAATTTAAGTTCTATCTCTTGTTTTTTTCCCAGTGGTGCCGATGGTTACATCTCTAAATTTAACGCAAGTGGAACAACACTTATGGCCTCTACTTTTTTTGGAGGTAATAACTCGGATGCTGTTAACATTGCTGCAGGAACTTTACTCAGAAATTATGGTGATGAGTTTAGAGGTGAAATAAATTTAGATGAAAACAATAATGTATATGTTTTTACTACCACAAATTCAAATAATATAAGTACTTCCGCAAACGCAATTCAAAACACCTTGCAAGGAACTCAAGATGCTTTATTACTTAAATTAAACAACAATCTCACACAAATGCTTTATTGCACTTATTTAGGTGGCAATTTAGAAGATTGTGGCAATTCAATATACGTTCAATCCAACAATAGAATTTGTTTAGGGGGAGGAACAAATTCCTTAAACTTTCCGGTAACTGCAAATACATTTCAGCAAAATTACCAAGGAGGAATAAGTGATGGATACCTTGCCTATATTGACATTGACAATTTAATAAACAACTCCATTTCCTATTTTGGAACAAACGATTTTGACCAAGTATATTTTGTGCAGCAAGATTTTTACGGTAGAATTTATGGATATGGTCAAACAAGTGGAATAATGCCAGTGGTAAATAATGTATATGCAGTGCCAAATTCAGGGCAATTTATATGCTGTTTTAATTCAAATTTAAGCAGTCTTCTATTCAATAGCTTAATAGGAAACGGTGCTGGCATTAATATTTCTCCGGGTGCATTTTTAGTAGACAACTGCAACAGAATATACATAAGCGGTTGGGGTGGAAACTTAATTCCAAACAGTTTAATGGAAAATATGCCATTAACAGCCGATGCCATAAAAAATACAACTGATGGCAATGATTTTTATTTAGCAGTTTTAGATACTGGAGCCACAGCATTGCTCTATGGAACATACTTTGGTGGCATTTTGGGGAGAGATCATGTAGATGGAGGAACCAGTAGATTTGATAAAACAGGAATTGTTTACCAGTCTGTTTGCGCAGGATGTGGCAGTTCTAATGATTTTCCTACTACTGCAAATGCATGGGCAGAAAATGATTTAGGTCCAAATTGCAACAATGGAATTTTTAAATTAGATTTTAAAGTGCCAACAGTAACTGCAAACATAGGTGTTACAGATACATCAGGCTGTGCTCCATTTAATTTTAATGCAAACAACTTATCTCAACAATACGGAAAATTTAAATGGATATTACCCAACGGAAGTATAGATACGTTAAATAACAATATTTCAATTACATTTACCACACCAGGAACGTATCAAATTAAATTAATTGCATTTAGTAATTTACTTTGCGACAATGTAAATACCGAAATTGATTCCATTACAAAAACTGTTGTTGTTTATGAAAATCCAATTGCAAATTTTAGTTCTTTAATCAACGAATGTTTTGGATCGGCAGAGTTCACAAATCTTAGTTCAATCTCTAACAATTCTCCACTATCCTATCTTTGGAGTTTTGGCGACAATCAAACTTCCGAAGAACAAAATCCTATACATGTATTTCCCAGTTCAGGATTTTACAATGTTTCGCTTACAATAGAATCAGTGAACGGTTGCACCAAAACTTTTAGCAGTGCAGTAAACATCGTTCCATTTTCAAATTTTTCAGTTTCTCAAGGTGCAACGCTCTGTTCTCCTCAAAAAACAATTCAATTAAATGCCAGTGGTGGCTTGTTCTATAAATGGACACCAGCTCAGTTTTTAAACAACGACAGTATTTCAAATCCAATTGCTACAGTAGACACCACCACAACATTTACTGTTCAACTATTTTCCATAGCTCAAACCGGAGATACTTGTGTTAAAACCTTAACTACAAAAATTAGAGTTTCAGATTTTAACTCCACTTCTATTGATTTAAGTGCGAATCCTGATACCATTATTCAAGGAAATAAATCGGTTCTCACTACAAATTTTGCTGGAAGTTCTAATTTTTGGGAACCAGTTAGTTTGGTAAATCCCGTGTCTGGAATTTCAACTAATGTAAGTCCTAATTCGTCAAGCCTGTTCCGTTACACCGCAACCGATTCTTTGGGCTGCACAGCAAGCGATACAATAAGAGTATTTGTTATTGCAAAAGGCTGTCCAGAGCCACTTGTTTTTGTTCCAAATACCTTCTCTCCAAACAGTGACGGAAAAAATGATTTCTTTTTACCAAGAGGAGATTTATTAGTAAAATATACCCTTCAAGTATTTGACCGCTGGGGAAAAGAAGTTTATACAGGCACAGAAAATACGCCAGGTTGGAATGGAAAAATAAAGGACAAATTTGTAGAACCTGGTGTTTATGGTTACATTATAAATGGAACATGTTTTAGCGGAGATGAATTTTACAAACAAGGCAACGTTACTCTATTAAGATAAAATGAAAATAAAATTTAACCTTATCTTTTTTTTATTTTTTTACAGTTTTTCGTATTCACAAGATTTGCATTTTTCTGCATTTCATTTTTTAAACACTAACTTTAATTCTGCTTCATCAAACCCAAATTTTATTGGTTATACTGCTGCTGCAGGGTACAGAAATCAGTACAGAACTGTTCCTGTTAATTACAATACGGCAAGCATAAACGTTAATAAACACGGAAAACTAAAATTCTTAAACTATAATTTAGGTATACAATTTAATAGCGATAAGGCTGGCGATGTTTCCTATTCTAGAACAGAATTTTTTATTCCGGCCGCTATTCATTACAAACTTCTAAGCAATAATTTTATATCATTCGGCCTTTCACCTGGAATAAAATCATTCTCTGTTGACCAAACAAAAATGACGTTTGACGAACAATACCAAAATGGAACTTACAGCAATGTAAATATAAATGGAGAAAATTTTTCAAGACTATCAGTATATATTCCTTCTTCTCTAATTTCATTGAACTATACATTAAGTAAAATTGGAAAATTTAGAAACATCCAATTGGGTATTTCAAGAATGATATTATTAGATAAAAACAAAGAGTGGGTAAAAAATTCTATTCCTTCTTTCAATAGATTAAACAATTTTTTGCTTTCGATAGATTATATACTTAACGAGAACAATTTTCTGAGAATAAACTCTTTGTTTCAGAAGCAAAAAGTACAAAGCAATTTAATAAATGGTATAAGCTATATTCATGTATTAAACAGAAATCAGGGAATTACCAAAGCCATTGGAATTGGACTTTTTTACAGACAAAAAGATGCTATAATTATACAGCCAAGTTTTATGTTCGACAATTATGAGCTTGCAGTTTCATATGATGTTAACAGCAGCAAATTTAAAAATGCAACAAACTCAAGAGGAGCATTTGAAATTTGTATTCGCTATAAGTTAAATACATTTTTTGAAAGGCTTCCGTTAAAAAAATCCTGTCCTGTTTTTATTTAAATTTTAAAATCAAGAGTGCAATTAAGAGATTTAAAAGAATTAAAGCATTCCTAAGGTATTAATTCATCTACTTTTACAAAAATTTAATCAATCGTTTAAAATGGCAAAAAGCAAATTAATAGTTCCAATTATTATAGCGTTAGCGTTTAAAAGTGCAACTACATTTTCTCAAAATGCAGGAGGAAATGGATTGCTTTGGGAAATCTATGGCAATGGCTTAAAAGAAAAAAGTTACATTTTTGGAACCATGCATTTAATTCCTGAAAAAGAGTTTTTTATTCCAAAAACACTTCAAGAAAAATTGCTTACCACAAAAGTACTTGCCACCGAAATAGAAATGGATATTCCATTGCTTAAACAAGTTTCTTTGGCAAAAAAAATGATTTTACCCAATGAAAAATCTATCAAAGATTTTATGAATCCAGAAGACTATAAGAAATTGGAAACATATTGCAAAGATTCTGTGAAACT
>JBAXQC010000008.1:0-59794 GCA_037131955.1 Bacteroidota bacterium | reverse complement strand
TTTTGTTGTTTTAGCTTTAGGTTTTGCTGTTTTTGTTGCGGGTTTCTTTTTTGGAGCAGATTTTTTTGTTACGGTAGTTGTAGGTTTTTTATTTGCTGCTTTTTTTGTTGCAAGTGGCTGGCTATCAATAATTTTTAGGCATTCGTCAAACGATAAATCTTTAGGCTCCACGCCTTTTGGTAATTTGTAGTTTGCTTTTCCTTTGGCTAAATATGGCCCCCATCTACCATTTAACAATTGCATTTCGGGATCTTGAGAAAACGATTTTATTACTCTTTCTTTTTCTAATTTTCTTTTTTCTTCGATGATTTCAATTGCTCTAGATTCTGATATTGTAAGTGGATCGTCTTCCTTTTTTATGGAATAAAATTTATTTGAATGCTTTATGTATGGGCCAAATCGCCCGGTTGCAATTTGCATTTCGCTGTTTTCGTAATTTCCTGCAATTCTAGGCAACTTAAACAGTTCCATTGCTTCTTCAAATGTAATTGATTCTAAACGCTGATTGGCTTTGAGGCTAGAGAACTTTGGTTTTTCTTCATCCTCAGATTCACCAATTTGAATTAATGCTCCAAACCTTCCAATTCTTGCAAAAACTTTCTTGCCAGTTGCGGGGTCAATGCCCAATAATCTTTCGCCATTAGCTCTATCGGAGTTTTCAATAGTAGATTCTACTTTAGTATGAAACGCTTTGTAGAACTTATCTAGCATTTTTCTCCATTCCAATTGGCCATCGGCAATCTCATCGAACTGTTTTTCTACAGAAGCTGTAAAATTGTAATTGAGAATTTCTTCAAAATGGCTTATTAAAAAATCATTTACCACCATTCCAATATCGGTAGGAAATAGTTTAGATTTTTCTGCACCTGTATTTTCTTTTTTTAATTCTTCAGTAATTTTACCTTGTAACAATGTAATAGACTTAAAGGTTCTTTGCCTTCCTTCTCTATCTTCTTTTACCACATACCCTCTGTTTTGCACTGTAGAAATTGTGGGTGCATAGGTTGATGGTCTTCCAATTCCTAATTCTTCTAACTTTTTTACCAAACTTGCTTCAGTATATCTTGGTGGAGGCAATGCAAATTTCTCTGTTGCCTCTATACTGTTTAAATTTAATTTTTCATTAATTGAGATTGGTGGTAAAAGTCCTTCTTGGTCCTCTGAATCTTCGTCGTCAGTGGATTCCATGTAGACTTTTAAAAATCCATCAAACTTAATTACTTCACCTTTTGCAACAAACTTTTCATTTTTATTGCTTACACCAACTGTTATTATGGTTCGTTCCAATTGAGCGTCACTCATTTGAGAGGCAATTGTTCTTTTCCAAATTAAATCGTACAGCCTTTTTTCTTGATTTTCGCCGTCTAATGTTTGTACATTAAAATAAGTGGGTCTTATTGCTTCGTGGGCTTCTTGAGCGCCTTTAGCTTTTGTTTTATATACCCTTTTTTGATGGTAATTTTTTCCAAACGAACGATTTATTTCTTCTTCCGCGGCATCTAAAGCCAATTGAGAAAGGTTGGTTGAATCTGTTCGCATATATGTAATCTTTCCAGATTCGTATAATCTTTGAGCAACAGACATGGTTTGAGCAACAGAAAATCCGAGCTTTCTTGATGCTTCTTGTTGAAGAGTTGAAGTAGTGAATGGAGCTGCAGGAGACTTTTTTGATGGTTTTACTTCTAGATTGTCAACCTTAAAATCTGCACCAATGCAATGTTTTACAAACTCTAAAGCTTGCTCGTAATTTTTATATCTGGTAGATAGCTCTGCTTTAAAAATTCCACCTTTTACTGACTGAAAAACACCAATTACGCGATAAGCAGACGATGATTGAAAATCATTTACTTCACGCTCACGTTCAACAATTAACCTAACAGCTACAGATTGCACCCTGCCTGCAGATAAAGAAGGTTTTATTTTTTTCCAAAGAACAGGCGATAATTCAAAACCCACCAACCGGTCTAGGATTCTTCTTGCTTGCTGTGCGTCTACTAAATTTATATCAATTTCTCTAGGATTTTCTATGGCTTTAAGTATTGCAGGCTTTGTTATTTCGTGAAATACAATTCGTTTGGTATTCTTTTTTTGAAGCCCTAACGTTTCGTATAAATGCCAAGAAATTGCTTCTCCTTCGCGGTCCTCATCGGAAGCAAGCCAAACCATTTCGGCACCTTTAGAAAGTTTTTTTAGTTCATTAATCACACCTTTCTTATCTTCAGACACTTCATAAGTAG
This sequence comes from Bacteroidota bacterium, assembly GCA_037131955.1. Taxonomy (GTDB): domain Bacteria; phylum Bacteroidota; class Bacteroidia; order UBA4408; family UBA4408; genus CAIMMJ01. The sequence continues at coordinate 57,557 of JBAXQC010000008.1, read as the reverse complement.
GAGTAAATTTATTGTCGACATCAACGCCCAAACCTTTTTTAACAAGGTCTCTTACGTGCCCAAAGCTAGATTTTACCGCAAATTCTTTCCCCAAAAAACCTTCAATAGTTTTAGCTTTAGCAGGGGACTCCACAATTACAAGATTTTTAACCATATTCTATTTTACTGTATATAAATTTTATAAAAAACGCCTCAAAGAAAATTATTTTCTTAAAATAAAAGTTCCCAAACCTATATAAATTATCTTTTAGTTTAAGTTTTATATTTTAAAATGTCTATAGAGGATTGAACTAGAGCTAGTTCTGAAGGATGGTTATTTGTTCCTATTAATACAGTTTTATTGAGTGCATAACTTTTGAATATCTCATTAAAAATCAAGATGTTATTTTCATCTAAGTTGGAACAAGGTTCATCTAAAAATAAGATTGGAGTATCTGCAAAAATAGCTAATCCTAATTTTAAAATTTGTTTCATTCCAGAGGAAAAAAACTTAACTGGAGTATTTTTTGCGTGATTTAACTTAATACTTTTGAAAAAAAAATCTTCCGAAATGTCTCTGCGAAATGGTTTTAAATTGGACTGAAAATTAAATATTTCTGAGGCAGAAAAATTTTCTGGAAGCTCAAGGTAAGGAGAAGCAATTGAAAGATAATAGAACTTTTGCACCTCTTCGATTATACTATTGTTGTTAATAAAATCAACTTTGCCTTTGGAAGGTTGGTAAAATCCAGCTAAACAGAGCAAAGCTGTTGATTTTCCGCTTCCATTTGGACCAACAAAAGCTATTTTTTGATTGGCATTTATTTCAAGCGATAAGTTCTGAAAAACCAGCTGATTATTAAAATTTTTTTGAAGGTTCTCTACAGCAATTCTCAACTTGAATTTATTTATTAATCAACAAAATTAAATCAACTAAACGAGAGGAATATCCCATTTCGTTGTCGTACCAACCTACAATTTTAACCATATTTCCAATTACGGAAGTTAATTGTGAATCAAAAATACAAGAACTTGTATTTCCAATTACATCAACAGAAACTATGGGTTCATTTGTATATTGTAAAATTCCTTTTAGCTCATTTTTAGAAGCATTTAAAAAACAATTATTAATATCGGATACGTTTGCATCTCTCTCTACGATACAAGTAATATCGGTTAGCGAGCCATTTGAAACAGGAACCCTAATTCCACTTCCACCTAATTTACTTTGGAGGTGAGGAAATATCTTTGAAATTGCTTTTGCGGCACCCGTTGTAGTAGGAATAATTGAAACAGCAGCAGCTCTTGCCCTTCTAAAATCTTTGTGAGGAGAATCAACTAAACGTTGGTCGCTGGTGTAGCTGTGAACTGTAGTAATATATGCACTCTTTACTCCGTATAAATCATCCAGTACTTTTATCATAGGAGCAGCGTTATTTGTGGTGCAGGAAGCATTAGAAATTATTGTATCATTGGAATTTAAAATAGAATGATTTACACCGATTACAACACTTTTAATATCGTCGTTGGGTGGAGCAGAAAGGATTACTCTTTTTGCGCCTGCAGAAATGTGAGGTTGCAAAGCATCAATGGTTAAATATTTACCGGTACAATCTACAACAACATCAACATTTAACAATTTCCAAGGATTATCAATAACTTTTGAATTATGAAAAAGTGGAACAATTGAGGTTCCATATTGAAGACATTCATTTTTGAAAAAGACATTTTTTTCAGTTACCGTTTGTATTGAATCATATTTTAGCAAGTGAGCTAAAACTTCTCCTTGAGCAATATCATTAACTGCAACAATTTTTAAAGCAGGGTTTTGAGCAGCCAGTTTAAAAAAGGTTCTTCCAATTCTTCCAAAACCATTTATGGCAACATTTATCATTTAAATAGTTTAAAAAAGGTGTTTTTCGGCATGGTAAGACGATCTTACCAATGGTCCACTTTCTACATACTTAAACCCTTTGGCAAGAGCAATTTCTTTGAACTCATCAAATTCAGCGGGCTTAACAAATCTGGCAACAGGTAAGTGTTTTGGCGTAGGTTGCAAATATTGTCCTAAAGTTAATATGTCAACATCACTTTTTCTTAAATCATCTAATGCTTCAATTACTTCTTCTTTTGTTTCGCCAAGCCCAAGCATAATTCCGGATTTAGTTTTGCAACCACCTTGTTTTAATCTAAGTAAAACCTCTAAACTTCGTTCGTATTTTGCCTGAATTCTAACTTGTTTGGTAAGTCGTTTTACTGTTTCTAAATTATGGGATACGATTTCTGGTTTTACATCAATAATTCGTTGCAAATTTTCCCAAATTCCTCTAAAATCGGGAATAAGAGTTTCGAGAGTTGTTGTTGGAGAAACTTCTCTTATTTTATTGATTGTTTGAGCCCAAATTATTGAACCGCCATCTTTAATCTCATCTCTGTCGACAGAGGTTATAACACAATGTTTTACCTTCATTAACTTTACAGATTCTGCAACTCTTGCTGGTTCATCCCAATCTACAGGCAAAGGGCGACCGGTAGCAACTGCACAGAATCCGCATGAGCGTGTACAAATGTTTCCAAGAATCATAAAAGTTGCTGTACCTGCACCCCAACATTCGCCCATATTAGGACAGTTTCCACTTTCGCAAATGGTATGGAGCTTATGTGTATCAACTATTTTTCTTACCTGAGCATATTCTGCACCTGTGGGAAGTTTAACTCTTAGCCAACTAGGTTTAGAAATTTTTGATTTTTCTGATGTGCTTGAATCTATTTGTGTTTCCAATATAATTGACGATATGTTATTGAGTTAATTTAATGTTTTGTTACCCCAATTGAAAGATATGTAAAGAGAAACAATTAAAACTGTTTTGGGGTTATAAGCCATTATATCTACTGGTCGAATAAAAAAATCAGTAACTGCACCAACTTCGATGTTTCTAATTCTATCATCCTCTTGAGCAAAATCAAAACTCAATCCGGATTTATAGTAAACTCCCGGGTGAAAAGCAGTTTGAGAAATACCTTTAAAAAATGAGGAGCGCCCAAGAATAGCAGCGGGACGATGAATTTCTGGATCGTACCTTTCAGATCTTGGAGCAGAAGGGAAAGGATCATTTGATAATTGACGTATTTCCAGATAAATTGGTTTTGCAAGACCTATAGAAGCGCCAAAGTAATTGTGCCATCTAATTTCTAAGGCACCTGGAACTTCTTTGGCATAAATTACTTTTTGCAAACCATAACCAAGCCTAAGAGTTGAGAAAAAGTTTAACTTACCTAACACAAAACTTTTGTTGTTTCCTTGAATTGTATTTTGAACTTTTACTTCTTTTGGGTGTCTGATGGTAGCAAATTCAAATTCATAAACCCCATCTATTTTACCAGTAATGTGCTTTCCTAGCCTGTAATTAAACCCCCATCCTCTTGAATGTATAATTAAAGATTTGGTTTGCATTTTTTTGTAAAGCAATTTAGGTCCATCTAAAGAGGCTTGCTGGGCAAAGCAATAGTTTACGCCAAACAAAAAAACAAGAAAAAAAGCTATATATATTTTAAGACTCTTCATTATGTGTGACAAAAATAAAAATATATAATGAACATTACCATGATAGATACTCTAATTTGAGTTTATAGGTATATTTAACAAAAGCTTAAAACAAATATTGAATCTCAAAAGACGGTTTATAAATTTCCGTTCAACTGAGTATAAATCTTGCTTACATCCACAACAAACTTGTTTCGAAGCAACCTTCTTCCAATTAAAACGGGATATTTCATAGAGCCTCTGTCTGTAAGAGACATTAACGTTTTTATTTTTCTATTTCCAATTTGTATAGTTGTTTTTATTACAAAACGTTCTTCTAAATCACCAAAAGAATTTTTAATTTGTTTCTTTTCGTATTGGTTAAAAACAATTTCCCTTTCATTGTAATCTGGGTGTGATGGGTCTAATAATTTGAAAAACAATTTTTTTTTATTGTTCTCGGTTCTCTCCATAATATCATGGCAATGCAGGGCGGTAGTGTAGGCGCCTGTGTCTATTTTTGCATCAATATCAAAAAGTTGCAAATTAGGGAAATTAACCTTTTCTACCCTGCCTAAAATGTCCATCAAATGCTAAAAAGTAATCGTGAATACAAATAAATTTTTATAGTTAAATCAATTGGCTAATTGCAATTTCAAAAGCCGTTTTTGCAAAATTATTTTTTGAATTGTTTTTGTTGTAAACTTTTTGAATGGCATTTTTTATAGTTTCTGAAGTATCATTAAAAATAGCTTTATCAGAGAGCTCTACGTTTGATTGCATAAGGTAGGCAAAAACTCTTGCCATTCCGCAATTGGCAATAAAGTCGGGTATTAAGGCAACTTTATTGTCTGTATATTCTGAGATTGGTCCAAAGAAAATTTCTGGATCTGCAAAAGGAACATTTGCTCCGCAGCTCACTACTTCTAATCCACCTGAAATTAATTTATCTATCTCGGCTTTTTGCACTAATCTTGAAGCTGCGGCAGGAATAAATATTTCGGCGCCTATGTCCCAAACTTTTGCGTTTGTTTCCTCATAACTTAATAATTGAGGAGTATATAAGCTGTTGTTTCTTTTTTCGAGAAACAGCCTTCTAATTTCTTCGTAATCTAAACCTTCGGTGCTAACAATACCAGAGGTTCTATCAATAATTCCGGTGATTAAAACTCCAAGTTTAGAGAGATAAAATGCAGCGGCAGATGCAACATTTCCCCAGCCTTGAATGATGGCTCTTTTGCCAGCAATAGAACCCCCATAAATGTCGTAATAATGTTTTACAGACTGAGCAACTCCATAACCAGTAATCATATCTGCAACAACATATTTCCTTGTTAAATCTGGAGAGTAATTTGGGTCTTCTAAAACTTTAGAAACGCCGGTTCTTAATTGACCAATTTTATGAATTTTTTCGTTTTCTTTTGGGGCAAAGTGACCATTAAGCACTCCTTCTTGGGGATGCCACAAACCTAAATCTTCTGTGATAGGAATAACCTCGTGAATTTCATCAACATTTAAATCTCCACCCGTTCCATAATAATTTTTTAGCAATGGAATTACGGCTTTGTACCATCTTTTTAAAACTTCTTTTTTTCTTGGGTCTTGCGGGTCAAAATTAATTCCAGACTTTGCACCGCCAATTGGTGGTCCGGAAACAGTAAATTTAACCTCCATTGTTTTGGCAAGACTTTCTACTTCTCTTTTATCTAAACCCTTTCTCATTCGGGTTCCTCCGCCTGCAGCACCCCCACGTAAAGAATTAATAACAATCCAGCCTTGAGCTTCTGATTCAGAATCTTTCCATTCAAAGACAATTTCGGGTTTTTTATTTTCAAACTTTTCTAATAAATCTTTCATAACAATTTTTTTTTACAATAAAGATAAAAAACTTCACTTAAAGATTTGGCAAAGTAATAAAACCATTCTTACATTTGTATAATAAGCAAAAAATAAATCTGAATAGAATTTTTCCATAAACTCATGAAAAAAACTACAGGAAATAAAAAAACATCAGCACCGCAAAAAAAATCAGCACCTGCTAGTGCGGCAAAAAAAGCTCCTGCAAAAGCTCCTGCAAAACCTGCAGCAAAATCTACAAAAAAACCTAAGCCAAGTGAAATTGACGATGAGCTCGATGAGTTTATGGACGATGAATTAGGATTAGATAATTTTGATTCGGGCTTTGATGACGACGACGATGATTTTTAATTTATGAAAATTTCTATAATTATGCATTTTAGGGGAAGTAAATAGCTCCTGAGCACGAAGCCCTTGAAGCTCCTGTAACTTCGGGTATTGTGTTGATTTTGTTTTGCCACCTCAGTAAACCAAGGTATGCAAATATTAAGGCTTCTTTAAAATTAATAATATCTTCGTTGGGGATATAAATATTTCCTTTGCAATAGTTTTTAATAAGACCAACAAGATATGTATTTAATGTGCCTCCGCCCGAAAGAAGTATGTTTGGATTTTTGATATGTTTAGGCAGGTTCTTTGAAATTTGAAGTGCAATGTGATGGCAGGTGGTGCAAAGTATGTCCTCTATGGGTTTGTTATAACTTTGAAGTAATGGAATAACTTGTTCGTGAATCCAAAATTTATCGAGAGATTTTGGCGGAGCCTCATCTAAAAACTCAAGTTGATTTAATTTCTCAAGTAACTCAAAAATAGGTAAGCCGTTAGCCGCCAACTGGCCTTCGCTATCATAATCCAAGTCTTTTTTTCTAGAAAAATAATTTAAAACCTGATTTCCAGCGCAAATGTCATAAGCGTAAGTCTTATCATTAATTCCTTTGTAAGTGATATTAATTATACCTCCTAAGTTTATGCACACATCATACTCGCTAAATAAATCTCTATCGCCAATAGGAACTAGCGGAGCACCTTGTCCGTTTAATGCAACATCATTTCTTCTAAAATCACAAACAACAGGCAAATTTGTGAGTGCAGAAATGGCCGCTCCACTTCCTATTTGTGAAGTAATTTTATTTGAAATATCATGAAACAAGGTATGACCGTGCGAAGAAATAAACTGTGGTTTTTCATTTTCAGTGGATAAAAACTCGTTAATTATTTGTGCATAAAAATTAGCAATAGCTGTATCTAAAATTACAAATTCTTTTGCTGATAAGTTTTGAGCATTGAATAATGTATTGAAAAGTTCATCTGGATATTCCTTAGTTTGTCCTTTTAAAATTTTCCATGTTTTAAATTCGCTACCTGTAAATTCACATAATGCTAAATCTACGCCATCCAATGAACTTCCTGACATAAGACCTAGAACAACTATTCTTTCTTCCATACTATTTTTTGAATTGAATTTTTATTTTGAATTATTTTGGCAAGTAAAACTACAATTGAAAATGGTATCGAAAATGCACTCAAACTTAAATTATTAAACATAGGGTGCAAAAAAAACAATAAAACCAAAGAGAAAGAAGTTAATATTGGAATTAATATTAGAGTGTAGTTGTAATTTGAACTAATTAAATGCTGAACAGCTAATGCAACTAAAACGAAGTTAAAGCCATAGAAATAAAATGAAATAAGGTGATTACCAAAATTAAAAAAAATTAAAACTATTGCTACTACTGAAACAGCTACAACAACATTTACAAAACTCTTTACATTAAATATTATCAACAATATGGCCAGCACTAGCCCTTGCCACCAGTTTGTAAGAAAACACATTGCTGAAAAACAATGACTTATTATTGTAAAAAACGTAAGAATAAAATTTGTTTTAAATGCAGTTTCAATAACCGGAATTGAGCCTATTTGGGGCTTGAATAATAGTAACAGTAAAAACGAAGTTATAATAAATGGGAGGGAGAGAAATGGTAGTTTATAAGCACGAAATAAATTTGTGATGACCATGGTAAAAAACATAGCAATAGCTCCCGAAAAAAAAGCAAGAATAAAGTTATTGTGATAAAATAAATAGATAGCTCCACCGGACAAAAATGGATTTACACCAAATTCTCCAGACATCATAAGTTTGGAATTAAATTTAAAAACAGGGGCTGCAAATATTGATGCCGTTATAGCCAAAGCTGCGTTTAATGCAAGAAATGGAGAAGTTAAAGTGAGTAAAAAAATTAAAATTCCGTAGGTAATATTTGATTCAAAAAAAAGTTGTGAATAGGAGCGAAAGAATACAGTGAAAAAATAGTTTAAGCTTTGTTTCATTTACAAAGCAAATAAAGTAAAAATTAATATTGTATGGAATTTTATATTTCTTCTTCTCCCCAAAAGCCATTAAATTTAGTAACTCTTAAATCATTCCTGATACAAATTTGACAGGCTAATCTGAGCTTGGAGTCTTTAATAAATGGGTGAAGTTTTAATCTAAAAGATTCTAATCTATTTGGGGGATTTACACTGCCAGTAATTTTAACAGCACACGTGCCGCAAGTGCCTAATCCTTTACAATTTAAATAATTGGAATTATCGTTATGTAATTTTTTATTGTGTTTTTTTAATAGATTTCTAAGGTTTTGTCCATCACTTGCCAGTAATTCCTCTTCTCCAAATATAACCTTGTGTTTAATCATAACGGGTTTGAAAACACTAAATCAACAAATATGTTTAGTTTAAGTTTTTTTACTTGTACTTATTCATTGATATTTGCTTTTGTCTTGTGCATTTAAATCTATCAATTGAATCGGTTCTGAGGTTTCGGTGTTTTGTTTTTCTTCCTGCCATTCTTTTTCTCCACATTCTAAAACTACTTGTTTTCATATTTTTTCGCATTAACTCTATCACCTCTTTTTCTTTTAATTGAAATTGTAGCTCAATAGCTTCAAAGGGAGTTCTGTCTTCCCAAGCCATCTCAATTATTCTGTCAATTTCTTGAGTGTTTAATTGTTCCATAAGTTTATATATTCGTTTTTTGGATCATAAGTTTGTCTTTGTTTTTCGATATTAAAATATCTGTTGGTTCTTGGATCATTCCCTTTTCCTGCCAAATAGCTCCAATTTCCATAATTGCTTGCCACATCAAAATCAATTAAATATTCTTGAAAGTATTTTGCGCCTGCAAACCAGTTTATTTTAAGGTCATTTATTAGGTATGATGCTACGTTTTGCCTGCCTCTATTACTCATAAAACCTGTTCTTAACAATTCTTTCATATTGGCGTCAACAAAGGGAATACCTGTATTGCCAATCTTCCAGTTGTTAAAAATTATTTTTTGGTTTTCGTTGTAAAAATTTACGGAATTTTGCTTGAATCTAAAGTACGCCAAAGGAAAAAAATGCATGTAAAAATTAAAATAATCTCGCCAAAGCAATTCAAAAATTACCCAATATGTGGACTCATTTTTTAAAATTTGACTTTCATACTTTTTTATTTCCCAATAAATTCTTCTAGGAGAAATTGCACCCACTGCAAGCCAAGCAGAGAACTTTGTTGAATAATCCATTCCAATCAATCCATTTCTAGTTTCTTTGTACACTTCAATTTTATTTGATTGCCACAGATAATAATCCAGTCTTTTTAAACCTATTGTTTCTCCACCTTCAAAATTTAAATCGTGATGGTATTTTTGAATAGATTGCTCTTTCAAATAATTTTTAGAATTAAAAAAATCGAAAAATTCAGTTGAATTTGTTTTCTTGGGATCAGGAAATTCTTTTCTTATGGTCAAATCAGATTCTACATTCTTTCTAAACTGGGTAAATATTTTGGGAAAATTAACTTGAGTAAATTTTAAATCTGAAATGTGAATTAAGGTATTTGAGGAGTATTTGTTTATGGAAACATTTTTTATTTTACAGAATTCTGTAATTGAATTTTCTATTCCAAATTCTTCAATTCCTGGGATTGTATGCATGAATACTTTTGAAACATTTAACTGAATAATTTTTTGTTCTAAAATATTTTTTTGGTTACCCTTAAAAATTAATAAAGGTATGTTGAACTTGGCTAAATTGTTTTTTAAATCATGGAGTGTTTCTAAAATAAAATGATACCTGTATCTCCCTAATTTTCTGAAACCATCTTCATTTTCCTCAAAATCATTTTCATTAAAAACATAAATAGCTATACACTCATTAAATTCAGAAGCCTTATGCAATGACTCGTTATCGTGTATTCTTAAATCGTTTCTAAACCAAATTAGCGTTGTTTCTTCCGTTTTCATTTAAACTTTATTTTTATATTTAAGTCCACACGATTTACTGCAGTATTTAACTTCAGCCCAATTTTTTTCCCACTTCTTCCTCCAGGAAAAGGGTTTGTTGCAATGGAGGCAATTTTTTTGTGGCAGGTTTTGTTTTTTTATTCCTTTCATCCTTTATTCTCTTTCTTGATTTTACATGAGAAGTTAAAATTCTGGTAACTTCATTTTTAGAATTTTCAGTTTTTAGTATTGAGGCAATTTGCTCTTTTGCATTTTTGGAACTTGAGTTTAAATCTACAATGGGCGATGGGTAATCTTTTCCAATTAAACACTTATACATTTCTTGTTCTTGAGCAGAAGCTTTGTGCGGCTCATGAATTAAATGAGTAGGAAAATCCTTTAACTCCGGAATCCACATTTTAATAAATTCTCCATTAGAATCGTGTTTTATAGAGTTTAATGTTGGATTGTAAATCCTCATGGTATTTGTACCTACTGTGCAAGCTTGCATCTGCATTTGAGGGTAATGAATTCCTGGTTCAAAGTCCAGAAACATTTTTGCTAAATGTTTGCTGGCAATTTGCCAGGGTTGAAAAAGATTGGCAGTAAAGAAAGAAACCACCATTGCTCTCATTCTAAAATTTATATAGCCTGTTTCTTTTAAGCATCTCATATTGGCATCCACTAAAGGGAAACCTGTTTTACCATTTTTCCACGCTTCAAAATAAATTTCATTTGTTTTGTTTCTAATGCAATTGTATGCCGTATTAAAATTTTCTTTTTCGATTCTACATTCACTTTCAAATTTTTGAATAAAGTGACAATGCCAATGCAGGCGACTTATAAAATTATACAGGGGGCGTTTGTTTTCTGTTTTATCTAAGGCAAAAATTGTTTCCTGATATACTTGTCGCATTGATAAATTTCCATAGGCCAAATAGGGAGAAAGTCGGCTACATGATTTTCGTGAATTAATTGGTTTTGAAATTCCGCTGCTGTAATATTTATACCGCTGTTTTAAAAAACTTTGCAAATATCTCTCTCCAAATGTTTCTCCTCCCGGCTGGAAATTTGGATTATTCTCGAATATTTCTTTTGAAAGGAATTTTTTAATGTCTGGAAAATTTGAATTAGCATCAACTATTTTTAACTCTGAAATTTTATTAATAAATTGGTGTTCATGCATTACTTTTTCCCAATTTGAGGACCAAGATTTTCTGTTCTTTAATCCTCTAATTATTGCTCCATTAGTGAACTCTATCCATTTAACATTATTTTTTTTGCACCAATTATTTACTTCTTTGTCTCTGTTGAATGTTATTTCTATTCCTGTTTCTTGGGTAGAAAGAATAGTTTGAATAGTAAAAACCGAATTTAATTTATCTAATACTTCTAAAATATCTCCATGGCAAATGGTAAGAGTTTTCTGAAAGTTTACTAATTGACTGTTCATGCACTGCAACGATTGCCAAATAAATCTATAATGCCTTAAATCGCTGGTAGGAGCATTTAATAGCATTGGTTCAAACACATACAACAATACCGTTGGAATGGAATAACTACTTGCATGAAACAATGGCTGGTGATCTTTTAACCTTAAATCTCTTTTAAACCAAACTAAATTAACTTCTTCACGAATTGTTAGGTTTGGCATAAGGCAATCTGGATATTAAATTTGATTCGTAGTAAGCATCTAAGCCAACGCAATTAATACTATTTGCAGCAAGGTGATTCACAAATCCGTCTTCCTCAATTACATCGTTTTTGAGAATAATTTCTTGCAATGAAGCTATCAATAATACTGTATTATTTATTTTTAATTCTATGTGTTGTTCGTATTTCATTACTAAAACAATAGAACTTTCGTCAATGTAAGGAACGTTATACTTTTCATTCCACATGGTTTTTAATCCGTTAACCTCTGCTTCATTTATTAATAACGGATACCTTGCCGAAGTTTGATGAGCTGCTTTGTAAATTTCTTTTGTTACATTATTTACTGTAAAGAACTTATTAGAAAGTATATTATAAAAAGTATGTCTGTCAACTTCAGGAGGCCTTATGGTGATTGAAGCTAAGCTGGGATTAGCCCCCATATGATTTAAGGAGTTAAATACCGCAAAATTCACATTTAGTTTTTCATTGCAAGTTCCTATCAACGACAAATTTCTAAATCCCCATAAAGAGTTTACAAAAGTTGCTCTGAATCTTTGCTCCATCTGAGCAATATCATCAAACGAAATTATTTTCATTATATTAATTTAACCGAAGACATTCCACCGTCCATTGTAAATATTTGTCCGGTAACGAAAGAACTTTGTGTACTTAATAAAAAAGATGCCATAGCGGATAAGTCTTGCGGTTCGCCAATTTTATTTAGAGGATGTCTTTTTTGAGAAGCTTCTATTTTTTCTGGAGAAGAAAGTAGTTTTGCTGCTAAGGGAGTATTTGTTAATGAGGGTGCAATTGCATTGAACCTAATTGTTGGAGAATATTCTGCAGCCAAAGATTTGCATAAGCCTTCTAAAGCACCTTTTGCAGATGCTATCCCAGCATGAAAAGGCATACCCATTTTAACCGCTACCGTGCTAAATAAAACCACCGATGAATTTCCATTCTTTTTAAGCATTGGCAAAGCTGCTTGAATAACTTCTACTGCACCAAAAAAATTTATTTGAAACTCCTTAAAAAAATCTTCTTTAGAAATTCTATTAAACGGTTTTAAATTTATTGTTCCAGGAAAATAAATTAATCCAGCTAAGTTATCCGGCAAAAAGCTTGAGTCGAATTTTCCCTGCTCAACATCCCATTCAATAAAACTAAATTCGGCATCTATTTGTGGTTTTTTTCTTGCAGCAACATAAACATTCTTCCCTTTACCAGTTAAATCTTTTAATGATTCTAGACCTATTCCGGAGTTTCCTCCAATTAGTAATATGTTTTCCATAAATATTTTTTAGCTTTAGCTCAACAAAATCAAACTAAAAAGGTTTAATGTAAAAACTAAAAAGATGGCAAGGACAAATTTTTATTTAATAGAAACTATCAGAAAAACAGCTGAACAGCTAAAAAACAGTTCCAGTTATCAATGGGGGCACATGGGCAGCTGCAATTGTGGACATTTAGTGCAGGAAATAACAAAGCTAAGTGCCGCACAAATTCATGAATACGCTATGGCAAATTGTATGGGCGATTGGAGTGAACAATCTCAAATGTTTTGTGGAACAGGAAATATGCCAATGGATTTGTTGTTTTCTGAACTCATTAATGTGGGACTTGATATGAATGATATTAAACATTTAGAAAAGTGTTCAGACCCCAAAGTACTCAGTGAAATGCCGGAAGGAAAGAAATTTCCAAAAAATAACATAAGGGAAGATGTTGTTTTATACATGGAAACTTGGGCAAAAGTGTTGGAAGAAGAACTACTCGAAAAAATTGAAATAAACTTTCCAGAAACTATTGATGCATAAAGCTCATCAAACAAAAAAACCTTGAAATTTACTTCAAGGTTTTTTTGTTTAAATTAAATTATTCTGCAAGCTTTACTTTTACTGCATTTATGCCTTTCTTTCCTTCTTGCAATTCAAAAATCACTTCGTCGCCATCTTTTATTTTTTGCTCCACACCCGAGGAGTGAACAAAATATTCAGTGCTTGTTTCAATGTCTTTAATAAAACCGTATCCTTTAGTTTGATTAAAAAATTTTACTGTACCTTTTTTCATGATTAATTGTGTTAAATTCAAGAACAAAGTTAGAAGAATTCTGAAATTACAAAAATTACTTAAGAAAAAAACACCTGAGAAATTTTTTTAAGAAACCAAAACAAACAAAACTTAAATTTTTTTTCTCAGGTGATAAACAAACAAAACAAACTATTTAACAACTAATTTTTTTAATTGAATAAAATTATCTTTATCGGTAGCTTTTATTAGAAATACTCCAGGATATTCGATAACAAAACTTTGTTTATTTGAGGTAATTTTATTCTCGAGTATTTTTTTTCCATCAATTGAAAATACTTCTATTAAACTCAAAAATTCGTTTTCATCTGAATACATGATTTGAAATTTTCCATTGTTTGGATTTGGGAATATTTCCCAATAATTTTTCTCGTTTTTATTATTTAAATTAAGCGGTGAAGAAGTTTGGGAACAATTGTTTAGTTCATTTTGAGAATAGAATTCTTTAATAAAATCGGCATCTTGTTTTAATTTATATACGGAGCTAATTGCACCAGAATCGCCAAAAGAAACAGTATATGCCATAGTAAAGCAAATAGATTGATTAGGTGACAACTCCCCTAAATTTGTTGATGGAATAAACCTAAGATCATTGGCTGTTCCTGTTTGCATCCACGTTTGAGGATTATTAGTATCTGTATTCCATGGGAAAGCATAATTACAATTGTTTGATCCGGCATAGCCATTGCCGCCATAAGTTAGCTGAACACCATCTCGCCATTTTGCTGAAAGGTATCTATCTATTTGATTAGAATTACTAGGATTTCCTTGATTGGTTGAATTATTTATATAATACATCATATTGTCCATTTTATGACTCAAAAATTGTACACCCATTGAAGGTGGATTTGCGCCATAAGTATTTTCTCCATTTGGAGCATCAATATCAACAGCATTATATACAAAACTTAAATTTCTACCAACATCACAACCAATAAAATCATCTAGATAAGATCCTAAATCAGGGTCATCCCACATGCCTAATTTTAAATTTGAATATGTTCTTGCCGATTTATTTACAATTTTTATATCTATAAAAACAGTATTGTTTAATGCTTGATTAATTGGTGTAAATACATAAGCCATTACATAAAAATCAAATTTAAATGGAACAGAACTTCCTGTTTCGGTATGAACCTTGTTGTCATTGAAAATGTAAAACAGTGCTTGTTCTCCTTTTATTAATGGGTAATCGCCATTAATTGGATCGTATATATTATTGCTGTTAGAATCAAAATATGGAGCTAATTGAGCAGGTTCGCCGTTACTAACAACTCCATTACCAGGCCATGATAAAATTTGATTTGGGATTACATAATTGGGGTTGTTGTAATTTTGAATATGGTAGTTGATTTCAGATGTATTGATTTTCCATATTTTATTGTAACGCTGAATATAATTATTGGCAGATCTATTAGTTGCAATTGGTCCAAATTGGTAATCAGTTCCGGTTTGACAGTAAGTTTGCGCCGCAGCAATTAACATTCCACCGTCGTCAATTCCGCTTATCCATAATCCTGAAGCAAAATTTGCATGTTTATTTGAATTTTTAGGAACTTCAAATCTTGGGTTAGAAGCTTTGTCCCAAAAGAAAGTGCCTTCGTTCCAAAAACCAGCCTTTATGTTGTTGTAGTCTATTTCTGAATACACTTGAGCATTGATTGTTTTTATCAGAAAAAAACATATAAAAATAAAATAGTATGCAGGATTACAAATTGTTTCCTTTAATTGATGTAGATTTTTTTTCATTGTGTTTATTTTTGGTGAAACAAAATTGCACACAAGAGAACACTAGAAAAACTAAATTTACCCATTTGGAAGATTTTTAAGCCTAAATGGAAAATTTTAGTCGCAAACTGGCATTCGTAACTAAACAGATTTTAATTTATTTGTAGATTTTTCTTTTGTTCAATGCTTTTCTAAACTTATTGGCATTGATGGAATGTTGATCATCAGTTGCAGCAAAATTGTGCTTTCCGGAAAAATCTTCTTTGGCACAAAAATAAATGTAGGATGTTTTTTCATTTTTTAAAACTGCATCTATTGCATTTGCAGATGGAATACAAATTGGTCCAGGTGGTAACCCCTCATACATGTAAGTATTGTAAGGAGAATCTTTTTTTAGGTGAACATCTAAAACTCTATTTATTTTAAAATCTCCTACTGCATATACTACAGTTGGATCGGCCTGAAGTTTCATTCCTTTTCTTACCCTATTTAAATAAACAGAGGCAATGGAAGGTCTTTCTTGGAAATAATTTGATTCTTTCTCAACAATTGAAGCAATAGTTATTACTTGTGCTTTGCTTAATTTTAGTTTGTGTAATTTTTCAGTTCTCGACCTGTTCCAAAATTTATCTGATTCATTTAACATTCTATCAAAAAAATCTTTTGCCGATGTATTCCAAAAAAATTGATAGGTATTAGGAATAAAAATTGAAATAATATTATCGGAATTCAATTTTATTTTTTCGAGTTGATGGTCGTTTTCTAGTATATTTTTTAACTCGTTAGAATCTGTTTCTAATACTGTACAGACTTTTGATATTAACTCATATTTTGTTCTTATATTATTTATTGTAAGGTTAACAGACTCCTGGTCTCCAGCTCTCAATTTATTTAATAATTCATTATTGGTCATTCCATTTTTTAATTTGTATTTACCGGGCTTTACTCTGTTTGTATAATTTTTTTGCTTAGCCAGCCATTCAAAGGAGGCTGAATTTAAAAGTATATTTTTCTCTTCTAATAGTTTTTTTACATCTTCAAAATTAGAACCAGTTTTTATAAAAATGTATGGCTCATTATTTTTTAAACTTATGTTATGCTGATAAACACTTTTATAATAAAAATAGATTAGTCCAATTCCACTCATCAAAAAAATAATAAGTGATGCAATAAAAATCTTTCTAAATTTTGAACTGCCTTTCTTTTTTAAATTGTTAGCACTTGATTTCTTTTTTGCCATTATTTTTCAATAGTACAATTTTATTAAATAATTACAAAATACTTAATATTGCTCAAAAAAAATGAGTATATTTAATAGTTTAGAATAAAAATATACAATAGAATAACTATCAAAAAAATAGCTTTTTATTTTTTGCTCTTCGTATTCTTAAAACCTAAGTTATAATTCTCACTTAATTGAAATAAAAGTTTTGTTGGCATTTGATCAAGAAATTATAACAATTCTATTAATGCTGCTTATAAAACGGAAATTTATTTTTCTTTTGTTAGTGGTACATATTTATTAAACTAAAGCGAATAAATATCTCAAACCCCACAAACGGATAATACAATAAATAATCTTCTAAGAGAAATACAGGCTAAAATTTGCCTACTTTTTTTGTTGTGATAAATAAATTTATTCTTACATTTGATAAAAACTTAATTTGTTTAAATATGAAAAAAAATCTACTTTTTAAAACTGTTGTTTTTGGAAACTTCCTGCTTTTTTCCCTAAACAATGTTGTTGCTCAGCAAAATATAATTGTTGATAGCCAGCAATACCAGCAAATGAAAATGGAAGGCAATTTGCCTCAGCAGGTATTTAATGCGTCAAGCAACAGCAGCAACACTATATTAAGTTTGCCTGTCTCCAACCAAACAGCCACTGTATCTACAAATTCTGAATACAATTGTAATTGTTTAATTCCATTGGACACAACATTCTCAATAGTACCATTTGCTAATTCCACGCCTCCTTATTACACAAACGATGATGCTTCAACAAGCGAAATAGCATTGCCATTTTCATTTTGCTATTATGGTCAGCAAGTAAATTCTATATACATTAACAACAATGGGAATATCTCGTTCACTAACTCATATTCAACATTTTCAGCAGATGCATTTCCAAGTCAAAATTTTAACATGATTGCTCCATTTTGGGGTGATGTTGATACACGTGGCCAAGGTGGAGGTGTAGTGTTAGATTCTCTAGGAAACCCTATTGACACTATTGCTGGGGAACCATACCTAGGATTAGTTCACTACAAAATGACATCTTCTGCATTAATTATTAAATGGGAAGAAGTTGGATATTATTCTATGCAGGGAGATAAACGCAATACATTTCAACTAATAATTACAGATGGATTAGATTCAATTGTACCAGGAGGAAATAATGTATCATTTTGTTACGGCGATATGCAATGGACAACTGGTGCAGCTTCTGCAGGTGTAAACGGTTTTGGGGGTGTGCCGGCAACAGTTGGAGCAAACAAAGGAGATGGAATAAACTATTTTCAAGTAGGAAGGTTTGACCATGCAGGTATAGATTATGATGGCCCCGATTCAAACAACGACGGAATAAGTTTTTTAGATAATTCTGCATATTTAATTTCTACTTGTACTTCAAATAATAATGTTCCACCAATTGCATTAACATCTGTTTGCGATAGCATTAATCTTACTCCCGGCGATACCACAATTATTCAAATGGTTTATGTTGGCCCTGAAATTGGACAAGAAGTTTCTGCAGCTGTTACTTTTCAAAATCCTAATTATTCAATCATCAGCAATGTCAGCGGCAATCCATGCATTGTTACTATTCAATGCATAGGAACAGAGCAAGAACCAAACAATTATATTTCCATAGTTGCAACAGATAATGGAGTGCCAGCAGCAAGTACAACTCAAACCATACATATTATTTCTCCAACATTAATAACTTCTGTTTCAAAAAACAATTCATTCAAATCAGTTATTCATCCTAACCCAAGTAATGGAATAGTGAATATAAACTTTAATGTTGAAGGCCAAAAACAAGTGAAGCTATTTAACAGTTTGAGTTCATTAATACTAACCGAAAACAGTACATCAAACAATTTACAATTGAATATTTCTAATCAAGCAAAAGGAATGTATTTTGTTGAAGTGAACAACGGAAAAACACTAGAGGTACAAAAACTAATTATTGAATAATTATATTCTACATTTAAAAAAGGCAGGTTTCTCTGAAATCTGCTTTTTTTTTGCAAATTTTTATCGAAGTTTTAATCCTAAGTAAGATTTAGAAAATGCAACTGCCTCAAGAATTAATTGATAAGCTAAAACATTCAGCCGGGTTTGATAGTGATAAGTTTATTGAAGCACATGCATTAAATCCGTCGATTTCGATTCGTTTAAACTCTAAAAAAAATCAATCAGAAGAAATAGTGAAATACACCAATGTGCCATGGCTAAACGAAGGGAAATACATCAAGAACAAGGCAAGGTTTAGCTTAGATCCACTTTGGCACGCTGGCTCATACTATGTTCAAGAAGCAAGTTCGATGATTGTTGGTTGTATTATAAATCAGTTAATTCCTAGAGAAAAAACAATTAATGCATTGGACTTTTGTGCAGCACCAGGAGGGAAAACTACTTGCATTGCAGATAATATAAACGAAAACAGTTTTCTTGTTAGCAACGAAGTTAATACAAAAAGAATTTCGTCTTTAAAAGAAAATGTGGTGAAATGGGGAAGCGGTAACATTGCAATTAGTAATTCATCAGTAGATAAATTTAGTGAAATTGAAGAGTTTTTTGATTTGATTTTGATAGATGCACCATGCTCCGGTTCGGGGATGTTTAGGAAAGACGAATTTGCCCTAAAACAGTGGTCACAAAATTTAGTAAATTCATGTGTAGATGCTCAAAAAGAAATTATACTTGGTTTGATGAACTCCTTGTCAAAAGAAGGAATTTTAATATATTCGACTTGCTCATTCTCTAGAGAGGAAAACGAAGCTATTTGTGATTTTATTCTGGGAAATGAAGAATTAGAAAATGTGGTAATTTCAGTAGCAAAAGAATGGAATATTACTGAAACACTTTCAGATAAACACAAAGCAATTGGTTACAGATTTTGGCCTTATAATTTAGAAGGCGAAGGATTTTTTGTTAGTGTTTTTCGAAAGAAAGGATCCAAAGAAATTAAAGAAATCAAATCTAAAAATGTACCAATTTACAAACCTTCACTTTTAATGGAAAGTTGGTTGAAAGAAAATCTAAAGTTCAATTTTGAACCTTTCTACATTTTGCATAAAGAGACGGTAGGAGTTGAAAATAGTAATCTTTCCATCAAAATGAACCTCCTAAAAAAATACATTTATTTTGTTTACAGCGGGACTGATATTGCCAAGGAAAGTTATAAGGAAATTATACCTCAAGCAGAATTAGCATTTTCTACAAATGTAAAATTTATAGGAAACACAATTGAAGTTGATAAAACCAAGGCATTGAATTTTTTATCTAAGCAAACACAAACTTATAAAGAACCTAAGGGTTGGTATCTTATAAAATATCTTAATCAAGGTTTAGGTTTTATTAAACAATTAGAAAACAGATGTAATAATTATTTCCCATCGGAATGGCGCCTAAGAGATTTATAAATAAATAAACTATGTATAATTAATTTTACATATTTGATATTCGTTTTAAAACTCTGATTATATTTAAAGAAATTTTAAACTTAAATTTTTCTATGAAAATTGCCATACTATCTAGAAATATAAATTTATATTCTACTAAAAGATTAATTGAGGCAGGCAAACAAAGAGGACATGAAATGATGGTTTTAGATCATCAAAAGTGTGTGTTAGTAATTGAAAAAAACAGACCTCATATTTTTTATAAAGGACAAGAAATAAAAGATGTTGGAGCAGTAATCCCCAGAATTGGTGCATCAGTTACTTTTTATGGAGCAGCAGTTGTAAGGCAATTTGAAATGATGAAAATATTTACTGCAGTAGAATCTCAAGCACTTGTTAGGTCTAGAGATAAACTTAGATCGTTACAATTGTTATCTCGTGCAGGAATAGGTATGCCAAAAACTGCATTTGCGTCGGAACCCAAAAACATAGAGAATGTTATAGAACAAGTTGGTGGAGTTCCGGTTGTAGTTAAATTATTAGAAGGAACGCAAGGCATTGGTGTTATACTTGCTGAAACATTTAAATCTGCCAAATCAGTGATTGAAGCATTTTTAGAATTAGATGCAAATATTTTAGTTCAAGAATTTATCAAAGAAGCAGGTGGAGCTGACATTAGAGCCTTTGTTGTAGACGGACAAATTGTTGGTGCAATGAAACGCCAAGGTGCACCGGGTGAATTTAGAAGTAATTTGCACAGAGGTGGAAAAGCAGAATTGATAGAACTTAGCAAAGAAGAAAAATTAACTGCACTTAAATCTGCAAAAAAACTTGGCTTGGCCATTGCTGGTGTAGACATGTTGCAAAGTAGCAGAGGCCCGTTAGTAATGGAAGTAAACTCATCTCCCGGTTTAGAGGGAATAGAAGCTGCAACAAAAGTTGATATTGCGGGTAAAATAATAGAGTACGTAGAAAGAAATGAATTTGTAGATTAAATATAAACTAAATGAAAGTAAAAAATTTAACATTAAGTATTTTAGTAAGCACGCTTATTATCTCTTGTAAAGGCAACAAGGAGGAACAAAAAATTAGTTTTATTTCTCCACTAGTTAGTAATAGAGATACAACAATAAATGCGGCCGATGATTTTTTTAATTATGCCAACGGAGGCTGGTTTAAAAGAAACCCTATTCCTGAATCGGAAACTACTAATGGTATTTTTCTGGCTGTAAAAGATAGCGTAAATAATGTGGTGAGAATAATATGCGAAAAAGCAGCTAAAGAAAACTCAGCTGCTGTTGGAAGCAACACACAAAAAATTGGTGACTTTTTTTATTCAGCATCTGATACCCTGAACATCGAAAAGGATGGATTATCATCACTGGATAAGTATATAAATGAGATTGATAAACTTTCTAAAAAAGAAGAAATCGCAGGATTGTTAGCTTCATTAACAAGAATAGCAACAGGGCCATTTTTTGGAATTTATGTTGGCAGAGATGAAAAAAATAGCAGTTTAAACTCAGTGTCTGTTTACCAAGGAGGAATTGGCTTACCCGATAGAGAATACTATTTTGGGACTGATTCAAGGACAAAAAGTATTCGCGATAAGTATAAAAATCATTTGCTTCGTTTTATGTCGTTTAGTTTCCCAAATGAAAAGGATTCATTAAAAAGCTCACAAAATATTTATTCGATTGAAGAGAAACTTGCTAACGTTTCAAGAAAGCTCGAAAACCTCAGAGATCCATATAAAAATTACAACAAAATGTCTTTTGATGCTTTGCAAAAAAGCACACCCAATTTTGATTGGAAAACATTTTTGTCTGGAATAAATTTAACTAACGTCGACTCTATTATTGTTGGTCAACCCGAGTTTATAATAGGGTTTAATGCCATTTTAAAAAACTCATCTATTGACGAAATAAAAAATTATTTAAAATTTCATTTGATCGGAAGCTATGCCGAATTTTTAAATAAAAAAATAAAGGATCAAGATTTCTACTTTTACGAAACAGTTTTATCGGGCACAAAAACACAAAAGCCAAGATGGAAACAAGCTGTTGAACAAACTAATAAATCATTGGGCGAATTGATAGGTCAAGAATATGTTAAAGATTACTTGCCTGTAAACACCAAAGAAAAATTCAAAGAAATTGGTGACAATATTATTGCAGTATTTAAAGAACATTTATTGGCTTTGGATTGGATGAGTGAAGAAACAAAGAAAAAAGCCTTGGTAAAATTATCTACAATAAACATGAAACTTGGCTATCCTGACAAATGGAAGGACTATTCTAAACTAGAAGTTTCAAGAAAAAGCTATTGTTTAAATGTTATTAACGCCAATGTGTGGGCGTTTGAAGACATGACAAAAAAATTTGGTAAACCTGTTGATAGAACCGAGTGGAACATGACTCCTCAAACCTATAATGCATATTACGATCCTACCTTAAATGAATTTGTAATACCAGGCTGCAACATTATTGTTCCCGGTTACCAAGGAATGCCTCCTGATGCTGTGCTTTATGGAATAATTGGTGGTGGAACTTTTGGACACGAAATTACCCATGGATTTGACGATCAAGGCAGTCAGTTTGATGAAAAAGGAAATCTTAATAATTGGTGGACAAAAGAAGACAGGGAAAAATTTACAGCTAAAACTAAGCTTCTTATTGAGCAATACAATGGATATACTGTATTAGATAGCTTGCATGTAAATGGTGCCGCCACACTTGGCGAAAACATAGCTGATTTAGGCGGTTGCATAATGGGATACGAAGCATTTAAAAAAACCACCGCCGGAAAGGCAGATAAAGGCGAATGTGGTTTTACTCCCGATCAGGAATATTTCTTAGGATTTGCTTACGGTTGGATGGTACAAAGAAGACCTGAAAATTTAGCAAAACAAATAATGACCGATGTTCATTCACCTGCGATGTTTAGAATTAATGGTCCTATGAGCAATATGCCCGAATTTTACAGGGCATTTGATGTGAAGCCTGAAAATAAAATGTACCGAGATGAAAAAATTAGAGTAAAAATTTGGTAAAAAATGAAATTAGATAATCTTAAACACACAGTTGCCGAAAGATTTTTAAACTATGTAAAAGTAGACACACAATCAGATCCTAATTCTACAACTTTTCCATCAACTGAAAAACAAAAAAATCTTGCAAAAATATTAGTAAGCGAACTTACTGATATGGGTATTGATTGCGAATTGGATGTTTATGGTTATGTATATGCAACAATCCCATCTAATTCGAACAAAGATGTTCCGGTAATTTGTTTTTGTTCGCACATGGACACTTCTCCTGATTGCAGTGGAGAGAATGTAAAACCAATTGTGCACACAAATTACAATGGGCAAGATATAATTTTGCCAGAAGATAACACTCAAATTATTTCTCCCAAAAATCACCCCGATTTATTAAATCAAATTGGGAATGATATTATTACTGCCGATGGAACAACTTTGCTTGGAGCCGATAACAAAGCTGGTGTTGCAGAAATTATGGATGCAGCTTATCAATTGGTAAATAATCCTGAAATAAAACACGGTACAATCAAAATTTTATTCACTCCCGACGAGGAAGTTGGAAGAGGTGTGGAGCATGTAGATTTAAAAAAATTAGGTGCAACATTTGCCTATACTATGGATGGTGAATCATTAGGAACCTTAGAAAATGAAACGTTTTCGGCCAATGCATTGCACTTAAAAATAAATGGAGTGAGCACTCATCCTGGCTTTGCAAAAAACAAAATGGAAAGTGCAATAAAAATTGCATCACAAATTATTTCTAGCTTGCCAAAAGATTTTTTGTCGCCCGAGAGTACAGAAAACAAAGAAGGTTTCGTACATCCTGTTTCTATTACTGGAGGAATTGAAGAAGCAAAAATTTCATTTATCATCAGAGATTTTGATTCTTCAAAACTAGCACAACATGAAAATGTAATAAAAACAATTGCTGAAAATGTGATGCTTCAATTTCCTCATTCAACTTTTTCTGTTGAGGTTATTGAACAATACAGAAACATGAAAGAAATTTTAGACAATTACCCACAAGTTGTAGAATATGCGAAACAAGCAATTGAAAGAGTAGGACTGGATGCAAAACTTAGCAGCATAAGAGGAGGAACAGACGGAAGCAGACTTTCATTTATGGGTTTACCTTGCCCAAATATTTTTGCAGGAGAACATGCTTTTCATAGCAAACATGAATGGGTTTCTATACAGGATATGGAAAAATCAGTTCAAACAATCTTGCACTTAGCAATTATTTGGGAAGAAAAAAGCTAAGTAATAAGTTCTATTTTTTTAGCTTAGGTTCACCAGAAAATATTTTGTTGGTATAAAATTCGTAGGCAGGAAAAATTCCTCCTGTTATTCCAATATCAGTAAAATCTGTTCCTGCTTTTGTAGCTGGAGAATTTTCTTTCATGCTCCAATTAAAACTACAAATCTCTAGAATTGAATTGCCATTAAATTCTTCTAGTTTTTCTATCTGAGGATTAAGATCACAAAGATTATTTTTGCCTAAGTTGTTGCCATATGGAATAAGTCCCCCATCCTTACAATTAAAAGTAATGTTGTTATTAAAAGTAGAAGTTGTTGCACCTTTAAAATCTACCTTATAAAAAAGATTGTTTGCAATTATTGCATTTTCAAATTTTACAAATGGAATTCCTGATATTATATTGTTATTTAACAGATAAACTTGTTTCGCATTTTTTCCTGAATTTTCAAAGCTCACATTGTGTAAAATACTATTTCTAAAGACAACACCGGTGATTTGCATTCCAAGCTTTGCGAAATTTATTTTACCCGATACAAAGCATTTTATGAATAACATATCGCCAATTTTACTTTTGCCAATCCCAACAAAGTCTATTTCTTTAATGTAACATCCATCAAATTTGTAATCGAAAATATTTTGTGTAGTAATGAAGCTTATTTTATCAATAACTAGCCCCAAAAATTGAGAGCCAGAAGAGCCGGAACCCAATAAAACACCTCCTAACCTTGCAACTTGCTTATTGTTATTTTGTGGTAAAAATCCTGGTCCAACAAATATTAAATCTTTTGAAATGTAAAGTGGTTCAGCGGGGGCGCAATACATATTTTTATCGTCATAAATGTTGTTGCTTCCAATAAACAAGATGGTGTCTTTGGCTTGAGAATTTTTATATGCTTTTGCTAAATCTTTAAATTGGAATAATTCTAGATTTTCTTCTGCAAGATTATTGACAATTATTGTTTTGGAAAATGCCCAACTAGTAATAAAAAATAATAGACTAATAAATTTGAATTTCATTGTAAAAATTCTTAATGGAAACAAATGTAAAAATATTTATAACATAACTTTTAGGTTTTAGTATTGAACGACCCATTTTTTTGTTTCTACACAATTATCTAAACTGTAATATTTTACAAAATAAATACCCGGTTTTAGTTCTGTTTCTATTGAAAAATTATTCTTTGTTGATAAAGGTATTTGTTTATTCATTTTTAATCTTCCAAATAAATCAACAATCTCAAATCTATTAATTTCAGTTGCTCCAGTGAGAGTAAAGTTAAGACAACTGTTAGAAGGATTTGGGAACAAATCTAACTTTTTATTTGTAAAAGATGAATTTGTATTTGTTACGATATCTTGAAAAAGTATGGAATATTTATTCAAAAAAAGAATAGTATCATGAATGAAAAGATTAAATGTAGTGTCGCTATTTATTTGAGTAATTTCCAATGTATAATTGTCTCTTAATAACAGAGGTGTAAAAACATTTTCAAATTTTAAATCGTAAAATCCAGGCAAACTAACTTTAAGTTCTAATGGAATTTCCGCTGGCAAATCAAATAAATTCACAGAGTTTATTGCCAATCTGGAACTACCGAGTTTTGTAGAAATATTATGTATTCCGTATACCGGACTAAACAATTTTAATGCATCATAATTATCGTCCAACTCATTTGTTGCATACTCGTTCATTGCAATAATTGTTTCGTCTCTAGATTGGTTATTTTGTAGTTTTACTTTTATGGTATTTTGATTAATTGTGTTTCTGAAAAAATTAACCGTCTGGGATGTTTTTACTTCTTCTGAAGCAACTAAATAGGCCCCACTACTTTTTGCTTTAACCCAAAATGCCTGATTACTCGAAATTAGGTTAGTACCTCCATTAATTCCTATTTGTCCCTCAGAAATATAGGTAGTGTATTGTTTTTGGTCTGGATCATAAATATAAATAGAGTTTAATATTCCACTGTTAATCCAAAAAGGACTATCCCAATCTATATTTGAACAATATGGGTTAGAAATTAAATTCCATCCGTCATCATTTCCTAAATTTTGCGGAAGAGAACTTGTATAATTTATATCAAAGTTGAAGTCTCCAACATGAACTGGTCCCGTAGCATCGTAAACAATATCATTAGTATATGGCAGCCCATCACCAAAAAAAACCATGTATCCTCTTCCTAATCTAATTCTTTCAAAAGCATCAATTGGAGGCACGTAACCAAACTTTGAGGGGCCATTAACAGTTTCGTTGTACCAAAATACCGAAATAAATCCATTTGCATAACCAGTTGAACCCGTGAATCCAGAAGTTGCAAAATCATCCATCCAATTAATAATACTGTCCGAATTAACAGGATTACCTAATCCAACCCAACCTGTGTACCCTCCTTGGACAAACTTTTCTACTTTAACTCTTCCTAAAATTGCAGATTGAGATAAATTTTGTACAACAGCGATTCTTGAGGTTTTCTCTGAAGTAGATTTTAAATTTAAATGATTATTTGTTGCAAAAATCCCTTTTCTTATTTCTAATTCATCATGCAAATCAAGCTCTGACCTTAGAGATACATTTTCGCAGTCTAATATTAACTTTCCTAAAGATCTGGAAAGCTCTGAAGATTGAGAAAAATTTAATGACCCCGAGTTTAATGTTCCTAAAATTTCAAGTTCAGATAAATTTGATCCAACAAAATTACCATTTCCTAGAATTTGTCCAGATACCACCAATCTTTTGTCGTTTAGAAACAAACTCATTCCATTTAAAATATTTAAGTTGTTACAAAAGGAAACATCTGTTAATTCAGGCAAATTTAGAACACCATTAGGTATTCTTACCGAAGTATTTGAACTTGGAACTTCCAGTGTTGACCAATTTAAATTGTTGCTCCAATTATTATCTACACCTCCAATCCAATTGGTTCCGCAGTTCTCTACAACTAAACTAAGATTATTAGAAATTGCAGAATAATTTGACAAACACCCTTGAGAAAAAATTGCCTCACAACTTATTACATCTGAATTCAAAAATAGACTATCAATATACTCAGAAGAATTACTACCAACATTTACATTATTTTTCTTCCACTGGTAAATTGGATTTAGATTTGAAAAAGTTGTAAATGAATTAAAAGAAACAATATCTATATTGCAAACCACCGGGTTTGGAGTAGCAATTGTAAGAGTAGGGTTAAGAATAGGATTAACTTGTATTGAAACAGTATTTGATGCTCCTGCACAGTTCCCAGACAGTATAACAACACTATAATTTCCGCTTTGGGTAACTGTTATTGACTGCAAATTGCTCCCATTATTCCACAAATAAGATCCTCCACTTGGAGCAGTTAAAACAACGCTTTCTCCTTGGCATAAAATAGTATCTCCGGATACATTTATTTGGGCATTAACTGCACTTGAAACACTAACTGTAACCGAACTAGATTGTGGTGGACATAAATCAGAAGGTATAACTTGCAAAAGATATACACCAGATAAGCTTACATTTTGAGTAATTCCAAATTGTATAGAATTGTTTGGATAAGTCCATTTATAGGAAATTGAGGCTGGATAATTTAAGTTTGATGTTGCTGTTAATGTTGTATTTCCTTCGCATGTATTTGTTAAACCATTTATCTCTGAAACTATACTAGGTTTTTCTGTAACGGTTATTGTATTTACGAGAGAACTACAACCATTTACAATTACTTGCAAAGTTAAGGTATTTGTAGAATCAAGAGTAACGTCTCTGGTTGTGACTCCATTGCTCCACAAATTTCCATTTAGTGAGCTAGATCTTAAAGTAACAGAACTTCCAAAACAAAAAGGATTGCTACCAGACAAGATACTTATGCTGGGTAAAGCTGGAGTTGAAGTAACATTTAAAGAAACTGAACTTGCTTTTGAACATCCGTTAGAGCTTGTTCCAATAACATTATAACTTGTAGTTGCGCTTGGAGAAACGGTTATATAATTTTCAGTAGATCCTCCTTGCCATAAATAAGTAGATGCACCGTTTGCAATTAAATTTGTAGAAGCACCGCTACAAATAGAATTCTCACCTGAGATTGTAACATTTGGAACTGGCTTTATATAAATTTGCAATTCTCTGGATAATCCAGTGCCATAAAAGTTGCTGGGTGTAACACTTAAATTACCAGAACTTGCATTAGCTGAAAAATTTATTGAAATAGAATTTCCAGAACCATTTATTGTTGCACCACTTCCACTAAAACTCCAACTATAGTTTACGTTTGCTACGCTGGGTACTGAAAAAATTACGTTGTTAGTTGCGGCACAAATGCTATCTGTATAAGAAATAAAGTTACCCGGTTGTGCAGGAAATAAATTACCAACTCCCACCATTTTTTGAATTGTATCACTATTACATGATTTTTCAACAATCAACTTTACATTGTAAAGGCCATCATTAAAATTTACAACTGGATTTATATTCGTTGAATTTAACCCATTATCAAAATCCCATAAAAAATTTGTGGCATTATTTATCAAACCAATAAAACTAACGGTATTATTACTTACGTTAAAAGAAAAGTCAGCATCAATTAAAAGATTTTGGCTATTTGCGGCTGTATCTATTATTCCGGTGCTTAAATTATAATAAGTTCCGCTTGCAGTAGTTTCTAGCTTTACTGCTCTAACCATATAAGAATAAATTCCTGGATAAATTAAACAGCTATCAGTAAAATTATTTAGTGTAATTGGGCTTGAATTAAGTTTAGCGTAAGTAGTATTTTCTTGATTTTTGCTGTAGATATTGTATCCAATAACATTATCTGAGGATGGAACCCAAGTTATAATACAATTGTTACCATTTTTTGAAGCTATAACATTTGAAACTGGAGAAACAACATCATTTTTTAAAGTGGGGTCTCCTAATAGTGCCAAATGAATAAATCTTGCACCATAGTTGGAGGCATATAGCCCATTATTATTTTGTGTGATTCTAGCGCTGTATCCAATATTTTCGCCGAGAGCCATGTGGTGAAAAACCCAATTTGGTCGGCCACTCCAAACAGTACTTAGAACATTGCCATTTGCAATTGTAGATTTTAATAAGGCATTAGAAACGTCCCAGTCGCCAAAATAGCTACCAAATAATCCAGAAAAAACTCCCTGAAGAGTTACATTGCGAAAGTCGTTCGTGGATCCTATTCCGTTAGCACTTGTATATGTTCCACCTCCGCAACCATAGGACCATAAATAGCTTCCACTTTGCATTGAACTTATATAATCGGTGTATGCGATATTTGATGTTCCAACCAAGCCAGCAAAGTTTCTCATTGCTGAGGCAGAAAATGCTTCTCCTCCAAAGTATCCAAAATTATCATCAATTAAAGCTCTTTTAATAGGAGCAAACTGCTTTATTCTATAATTGTGGTCTTTGTTTAAATAATTTCTAAGGAGTGTTTCTTCACTTTGAGAAAATGCCGAGAGTCCATACAAATCTACCCTTCCCACTTGTAATTCAATATCAGTAGGAATACTCCATTGGTCAAATTTGCCATCACCCGGAACATTGTGGTTTCTGCTGCTAGAAGCAACATTTAAATTTACAAATAAATCGGTCCAAGTTCCATCCATGTCACCATAAAAAACATCCGCAGGCCAAGCTCCTTCGTGGTCAGAATGTCCATCGGGATAAATGTTTCCGCTGTAAGGAACTGGTATATGTCCAAGTAAGAAAACCGCTTTAGTGTTTTGTGGATCTTGGAAATAATTTTGAGTTATAAAATTTTTTATATCAGTAACGCTTGCATTTATAGGATAATAATTTTTAATAATTATCCATCCTTCACCTTCCAAATCCTTCTCTAATCTGGCTATTTCTGGGGCTAAACTATTCTGAAATCTATTGTCTATTAACAAAAATAACTTTCCTCTATTAGCAGTTTCACTTAATTTTATACCGGCATTTATATAGCCAACAGCATTAACTCCATTTGTTCTTGAGCCAACTATTTTATATTCATACGAAATATTTTGCTGAACATTATTATCAATGTATTGAACGGAAGTGCCGGGAATGCTTGTAATGACTGAACCCCAAGAATTTTCAGATTTTAGTTTTCTAAAAATTTGGTATTGAGTAATTGTTGGCAATGAAGACCAATTTAATGTGATTCGGGGAGGCACGTCCATAACTGTAGCAGTTATTTGAACGGCAATTTGCTGAGGTGTTTGAGCAAAAGTGCTAGCTAAGCATGTGATAAAAACTAAACAAAAAAAAGTAAAATTCCGCACTGTAATCAAAAAAATTAAAGTTAAAAATATATTATTTTTAACTTATATCCAAAATTATTTTAGGACTCAAATCCTAGTACCTCCACCATCGCTTTTGCTTTGAGCAAACATTCATTGTATTCGTCAATTGCATTGCATTTATCTGTAATTGCGGAGCCCACTGCAAAAGAAAATTCCGAGGTTTCTTTGTTATATAATATACTACGAATAACTACATTAAAACTAAAATCTCCACAAGGTTCAAAAAATCCAACACTTCCAGAATATAATCCCCTGTTAAATGATTCTGTATCTTCAATAATTTCCATTGCTCTCTTTTTGGGAACACCTGTCATAGATGCCATTGGAAATGTATTTTTTACGATGTCAACAACATTAATATTTTTAGATACCAAACATTCTATTGTAGAGACCAATTGATGTACTTGCTTAAATGTTTCAACATCAAACATTTTTGTAACTACTACACTTTTCTTTTCTGCAATTGTGCTTAAATCATTTCTGGCTAAATCTACTATCATCACATTTTCATTCCTTTCCTTTTCGCTTACCAATAGCATTGTTTTATTGTGTTCGTCAATTGCTAAATTACTATTTCTTGGTGCAGTACCTTTTATAGGTTTTGTTGTTACAGTTAATGCCTTTTTTCTTAAATACAATTCAGGACTGCTACAAATTAACCAAGAATTTTCTTGTCTATATAAAGTGGCATATGGAGCAGAAGAAATTGAATTTAATTTTTTAAATATTTTAAGTGGTTCTATATTAATTTTACCATAAAATTCGTTGCAAAGGTTTACTTCGTAAATGTCTCCGCGTTGTATATGTTTTTTTACCTTATTGAATTTAATTTGATATTCTTCCCAACTAATAGTATTTATATTTTGATGTAGTACTTCATCTTTTTTATCACCTGCAATTTTAGAATTAAGTATAGAAAAAAATTTATTTCTACTCATTTCATTGCTTAAGCTAACTGTGATTTTGTTGTTTTTAGAAAAAACAATGATTGAGGGTATAAAAAAACTTATTTTTGAAAAAGGTATCTGCTGATTTTTTAAAGAGCTTAGTCCCCAAATATCATCTTTTAAATTGTAGCAAAAATTACCAAAAGCATAATCTTTTTCGGTATCTAAAAACTTTTGAAGTCCCTGAAAATCGTTTCCTTGGTATTTTTTTTTTGAAGCAAATGCCGCAATATAATCGTAAGCTGATTCGCTGTTTAATTGACTATTGCTTTCTAAGAAAATAAAATCTTCGTAAACCTTAGATTGAGCAAGAATTTTTTCTTTAAAAACCGCTAAATCGTTAATTTCAAAAATAAATTCATTTCTAAGAACTTTTTCAAGCATTACAGTTCTTTTCTTAGTCGAGCTACAGGAATATTTAATTGCTCACGGTATTTTGCAACTGTTCTTCTAGCGATATTGTATCCTTTTTCTTTTAATATTTCGCAAAGCTTTTCATCTGTAAGCGGTTTAGATTTATCTTCTATGCCAATGTTGTCTTGCAATATTTTTTTAACCTCTTTGGTAGATACTTCCTCTCCACTATCTGTGCTTAAAGATTCAGAAAACAATGTTTTTAGCAATATGGTTCCAAAAGTTGTTTGAACATACTTACTGTTCGCCACTCTAGAAACCGTTGAAATATCCAATCCAATAATTTCAGAAATATCTTTCAGAATCATAGGTCGTAACTTTGTTTCATCGCCTGTTAAAAAATAATCTTTTTGATAAGCTAGTATTGCTTCCATAGTTAGCATTAAAGTTTGCTGACGCTGTTTTATGGCATCAATAAACCAACTTGCTGCATCCAATTTTTGTTTCACAAATTGTAATGCTTCTTTTTTATCTTTATTAGGGAGTTTAGAGTTTGAATACTCACTAATCATGTCCCTGTATGTTTTGCTTATTTTAAGTTCCGGTGCATTTCTGGAATTAAGTAAGAGTTCAAATTCCCCATCTGTGTCATTTAAAATAAAATCCGGCACTATGTGTTGAATGCTTCTTTTTCCCTCGCTAACTGAGTTTCCAGGTTTTGGATTAAGGTGTAAAATTTCATTTATTCCTGCTTTTAATTCTTCATCAGTAACAAAAAATTTTTTTTGAATTTTATCGTAATGCTTCTTCGAAAATTCATCCATTTGAAGTTGCACTATTTTTAGGGCTAATACCAAGTTTGGATTATTCTTGGCAGTTTCTGCTAATTTTCTTTTGAGCTGAATTTCTAAACATTCTTTTAAATCTCTAGCTCCTATACCTGGTGGATCAAATGTTTGTATAGAATGCAAAACATCAATAACCTCTTCTTCGGTAACCATAATATTCTGAAGAAAGGCCATGTCGTCAACAATTGCCGCAATTTCTCTTCTTAAATAGCCATCTTCGTCAATATTACCAATTAATGTTAGTGCAATTTGATAATGTCTATCGTCTAACACTAGCAAGCCTAATTGCTGGTGCAGCAAATCCTGAAAAGTAAGGCCTCCAATTATTGGCATCTCTTTTCTATCATCGTCTTCGCCAGAATTTTTTGTAGTTAGTTTGTACGAAGGGATCTCATCGTCGTCGATATAAGCATCTAAATTAAAATCGTCTCTACTATTTTCTTTGTCTTCGTATTGTTCTTCCTGAAAATCTGAATCATCAAAATTATCTTCTTTGTTATCTTCTGCACCTTCTTCTAAAGCTGGATTTATCTCCATTTCTTCTTTGATTCTTTGCTCTATTTCCACCGTAGGCACTTGCAACAATTTCATTAATTGAATTTGTTGAGGTGATAGTTTTTGAAGAAGTTTTTGTTGAAGACTCTGTTTTAACATTGTATTTAATTTTTAGAACTCGGCATTCATTGGTGTACGAGGAAACGGAATTACATCGCGAATATTTCCCATTCCAGTAACAAATAATATTAGTCTCTCAAAACCCAAGCCAAAACCACTGTGCGGAGCTGTTCCAAATTTTCTTGTATCTAAATACCAATACATTTCTTCGAGTGGAATATGCATTTCTTTCATTCTGTTGGCCAATTTATCATAATCTTCTTCTCTTTGCGAACCTCCAATAATCTCGCCAATTCCGGGGAATAAAACATCCATTGCTCTCACCGTTTTCCCATCTTCATTTTGTTTCATATAAAACGCTTTGATGTGTTTGGGATAGTTTACAAGAATTACTGGTTTCTTAAAATGTTTTTCTACCAAATACCTTTCGTGTTCCGATTGCAAATCCGTACCCCACTCCACTGGATATTCGAATTTCTGGCCGCAGTTTTTTAGAATTTCAACTCCTTCGGTATAAGTTAATCTTTGAAACGAATTGTTTACCACAAAATCTAAACGTGAAAGCAATTCATTGTCGTACATTTTATTTAAAAATTCCAAATCTTCTTTGCAATGTTCAGTTGCATAAGAAATTAAATATTTTAGCATTTCCTCTGCTAAATCCATGTTATCGTCAAGGTCAAAAAAAGCAATTTCTGGTTCAATCATCCAAAACTCTGCAAGATGCCTTGTGGTGTTTGAATTTTCTGCTCTAAATGTTGGGCCAAACGTATACACTTGAGAAAGAGCCATTGCACCCAATTCAGATTCTAGTTGCCCTGAAACTGTTAGATTAGTTGCTTTTCCAAAAAAATCTTCTTTGTAATTAACTGTTTTGTCTTCGTTTCTTGGCACATTGTCAAAATCAATTGTAGTAACTTTAAACATTTCTCCTGCTCCTTCTGCGTCTGATCCCGTAATGATTGGAGCATGTAAATAAAAGAAACCTTTGTCGTTAAAAAATTTGTGAATTGCAAAAGCCATGTGGTGGCGAATTCTAAGCACTGCTCCAAAAGTGTTTGTTCTAGGTCTTAAGTGAGCAATTTCTCTTAAAAATTCCAATGTATGTCCTTTCTTTTGAAGCGGATATATTTCTGGATCGGCCGTTCCGTAAATTTCTAATTCGGATGCTTGAATTTCAAAACTTTGACCCTTGCCTTGCGATTGCACTAAAATTCCTGTACATGAAATACAGGCTCCGGTAGAAATTTTACTGCACAATTCAAATGCTTTTTCATTAGCAACATCAACCACTAATTGTATATTATCAATTGTTGATCCATCATTTAAAGCAATAAAATTTACAAATTTACTTCCTCTAATTGTTCTTACCCAACCTTTTACAATAATTTCTTTTCCAACATTTTCTTGGTTAATTAGGGCCTCTTTTATTTTTGTTCTTTTGCTTTGCATAAATAATATTTGGTTTTGTTTTGTTTGGAGCTACAAATTTCTAAAATAGCATTGAAATTGAAAATTTAATTTCAACAAATTTACAAGCAAAACCACTAGCTTTCATATAAAATAAATTTATCTTTCTATTTTAGCAGCCGTGTTCAAGCTCCGGGGATTTAATAAATTTGTATTTGTTTTAAATATTTTATCGGCTATTTTTTTGTTTGGTTCTTATGCCTCAATGAACATTAGTCCTGAAAAGTTTTATCCG
This sequence comes from Bacteroidota bacterium, assembly GCA_037131955.1. Lineage (GTDB taxonomy): Bacteria > Bacteroidota > Bacteroidia > UBA4408 > UBA4408 > CAIMMJ01. The sequence goes on along the minus strand of JBAXQC010000008.1, from coordinate 22,781 downwards.
TTGGCCTTTTTGGGTTTATTCTATCCTGCCATATTAATAGTAAATATTCTATTTGTTATCTACTGGATATTTCTCTTTAGAATTTATTTTTTAATTTCATTTTTATGCATTGCCTTTGGCGTTTCTATTGATAACTCGCTTGTGCAAATAAAACCTTGGCGAGAAAAAGTTTCAGATAAAAAAATTGCCAACGATTCACTCTTAAAATTTGTTTCATATAATGTAAGATTGTTTGATTTGTACAATTGGTCAAAAAATAAAAATACACGAGATAGTATTTTAAGTTTTGTAAAAAATATGAATAGTGACATTATTTCATTTCAAGAATTTTATGCCGACGAAAAGGAAAAATTTATTGATGTGGAAAGTTTAAAAAAAACATTTGAAACTCCTTATTGTCATACCTACTATACTGTTACTCTAAGAAATACTGATCACTGGGGAATGGCAACATTTAGTAAATATCCCATAGTGAATATTGGAGCAATTAATTTTTTGACAAGTAGCAACAATGCATGTATGTTTTCGGATGTAAAAATTGGGAAAGACACCATTAGAGTTTATAACATACATTTTCAATCTATACATTTCAAGAAAGAAGATTATGCATTTATTGATTCTTTAAAATCGGAAAATGAAAAACCGAAGCAAAATGTAAAAAATTCTAGAAGAATATTAAGCAGGTTAAAAAAAGCATTTATAAAACGTGCCGTTCAGGTAGATACTGTTGCTTCGCACATTTCTCAAAGTCCTTATCCTGTTGTTGTAAGCGGGGATTTTAACGATTCCCCAGTTTCATACACATACAATAAAATATCAAAAAACTTAGACGATGCATTTATGAAAAGTGGATTTGGACTCGGGCAAACTTACAATGGAAAATTCCCCTCATTAAGGATAGATTACATTTTACACAGCAAAGAATTTGGTTCATATAATTTTACCACACACCACAAAAACTATTCAGACCATTTTGCATTAAGTTGTTATTTTAAAATGAGAAAATAATTTTTCTAAAATCATGTCAAACTATTTATTCTGTTTTTTTCGTTGAGAATACAATTCACCTTTAATTGCTTTATCTAAAATATCGGTGGCTCTTTTTATTTGCGAGTCTATAATTTTTGTTCCATTTATATGCACACAGAAACTTCTTTTTAGACCTATGTTAAATTTATTCCAAGCGGCATTATAGGCTTCGTCTTGTTCCAACAACATTTCCAATACTTCGGGCAATTGCAATTCATTAATGTCTGCAAGTGTAAATGATACTTCGTATTCTAGGTCAATAATTAGTTTTGCATCTTTCACTAATTTTTTACCAATATAGAAATAATACAAATCTTCTTTTGTTTTTTGAATGGCCAAATTAAACTTAAACTCATTTATTTCTCCATTTACCCTAATTCTTCCTTTGAGATTAATTTTATCAATTAGGTATTGTGGCACCTGAATAAAGTGAGAGTTGAATCCTACTTGCAAAACATTTTTGAATGTATAAAGGATATTATTGTCCATACATTAAGCAAAGAAAGCAAATTTATTATTTACATTGCTTTCAGCCTTAGTCAATCTGATTAATTCTATTTTCTTTCTTACATTTGCAGCCTTAAAAATAAAAAAATGGGATTACAATGTGGTATAGTTGGTTTGCCTAATGTAGGAAAATCTACTTTGTTTAACTGTTTGTCAAATGCAAAAGCCCAAGCGGCAAATTTTCCTTTTTGCACTATTGAACCAAATGTTGGCGTAATTACTGTGCCCGATGAACGATTAGCTATTTTAGAAAAATTAGTAAAACCCGAAAAAGTAGTGCCTACAAACATAGAAATTGTTGATATTGCAGGTTTAGTGAAAGGAGCTAGCAAAGGCGAAGGATTAGGGAATAAATTTTTGGCAAATATCCGCGAAACCAATGCCATCATTCATGTGCTAAGATGTTTTGACGATGGCAATATTGTGCATGTAGACGGAAGTGTGAATCCCGTTAGAGACAAAGAAACAATTGACATAGAACTACAGTTTAAGGATTTAGAAAGTATTGACAAAAAAGTACAACGCTACGAAAAACTTGCAAAAGTAGGTAGCGACAAAGAGGCCAAAAAATGTTTTGACGTTTTGTCTGTTTATAAAAGTCATTTAGAGCAAGGCAAGTCGGCAAGGAGTGCCCCTGTTAGTGTAGAAGATAAAAAGTACATAGAAGATTTGTGTTTGCTTACAGAAAAACCTGTGTTGTATGTATGTAATGTTGATGCAGCATCGGTGCTTACCGGAAATAAATATGTTGATGCAGTAAAAGAATCTGTAAAAGAAGAAAATGCCGAAGTATTAATAATTACTGCTGCCATGGAGGCAGATATTGCAGCCATGGAAAGTTACGAAGACAGAAAATTATTTTTAGAAGATTTAGGTTTGGATGAACCCGGTGTAAATAAATTGATTAAAGCAGCATACAGATTGTTAAATCTATACACTTATTTTACAGCAGGCGTAAAAGAAGTTAGGGCTTGGACAATTATAAAAGGAATGACAGCACCCCAAGCTGCCGGAGTAATTCACTCTGATTTTGAGAGAGGATTTATTAGAGCAGAAGTAATTAAATTGGAGTACTATGAAAAGTATGGTAGCGAAGCCGCTTGCAAGGAAGCAGGGAAATTACAAGTAGAAGGCAAAGAATACATTGTTGCCGACGGCGATATTATGCATTTTAGATTTAATGTGTAAAGAATTATTCTATATCCTCTAATAGCTGCGACAACTCATTTTTCATTTTAGTTTTGTTTAAATTTTTAGCCAAAACTATTCCTTTTGCAATAATTTCTTTAGCTAAATTTTCATTACCAAATTCAATTAGTAACTGTGCATACTTTAGATAAGTACCTGCATAATCAGAATGATTATTGAGCAAAAATTCAAACTGTGCAAAACATTTTTCCAAATTATTCTCCTTTTCATATTCAAGTGCTAAGGCGTAAATAAAAAAAGGATCGTTGGGATCTTCTTTTTGCAATTGCAACAATTCTGCAATTTTATTTGGCATAAAAAAATTAAATTATCTTAGAAAATTGCTTCAAAAACTGAACATCGTTTTCAAAAAACAGTCTTAAATCGTTGATTTTGTATTTAAGCATGGTAATTCTTTCTATTCCCATTCCAAAAGCAAATCCGGAATATTCATCAGGGTTGATGTTGCAATTAATTAGAACATTTGGATCAATCATTCCACAGCCTAAAATCTCTACCCAACCGCTGTGTTTGCATATATTACAGCCGTTTTGGTTGCAAAACATACAAGATATATCCATTTCTGCACTTGGCTCTGTAAAAGGGAAAAACGAAGGTCTTAATCGAATTTTTGTTTGTGTACCAAACATTTCTTTTGCGAAATATAGCAGTGTTTGTTTTAAGTCGGCAAACGAAACATTTTTATCTATATAAAAACCCTCTACCTGGTGAAACTGGCAATGTGCCCTGGCAGAAATAGCTTCATTTCTGTAAACCCTGCCGGGTGCCAATAATCGCATTGGTGGCTTTTGTTTTTCCATCACACGAATTTGAATAGATGAAGTGTGGGTTCTGAGAGCCCAATTTTCATCTACAAAAAATGTGTCCTGCATGTCTCGGGCAGGATGTTCCTCTGGAAAATTTAAGGCAGAAAAATTATGCCAATCGTCTTCAATTTCAGGCCCATCTGCAACAGAAAAACCAATTTTATTAAAGATTTCAATTATCTGATTTCTAACCAATGAAAGTGGGTGACGACTACCGGTTTGGTAAGCATCTCCGGGCAAGGTATAATCAATACTGCTTGACCCTTTTTCTGTAGATTTTGTAAACTGCTCTTGCAAATCGTTAAACTTGTTTTGAGCAATATTTTTTAATTCATTGATGGGTTTGCCCAAAGCTCTTTTGTCTTCTGGCGAAACCTCTTTAAATTCGTCGAATAATAAAGAAACTTTACCATTCTTTGATAGAAACTTTAATCTGAATTCTTCGGCATCCTTAAAATCATTAGCCTTAAATGAATTTATTTCATCAATAATTTGATTAATTTTTTCTTGCATAACTTAATTTGCGTTGAACCACCAAACATCTAAGCCACTTTGTTTTGCCTTGATGTATGTTTCTTCTAGTTGCTCTCTGTTTACTGCACTTCCGGCAGCAACTCTTATTAATCCATTTGGAGCTGTACCTGCAATACTTGCTTCAAATCCTTTTGATTTTAAATCATGAACTAAATTTTGAGCATTTTCTTCTAGCTGAAAACATCCCACAATCAACATCCAATTCGAATTTGATAGAGGTGCTTCTGATTTACTGACATTAGGTTTAATGTTAGCTTTAATTATTTCTACTGCAGTGGTAACAGAATTTGGTTCAACAATAAAATTCCTTTCAGGAATAGAAGGAAGATCTAAAGTAATTCTTTCGGAATAACTTGCCTCGCTTGAACTGAATAATCCAAAACCTGAAAAATTATCTACTCCTTGCTTGGCAGAATGTTTCATAAATGGCCATGCCAAAATTGCAACAGCAACTGGTAAAGAAACTAATGCAGGGATCCATTTTTTTATTCTTTTGGTGGTTTTTTGTACAATTGGTTTTGGCAATTCTACTTCTGGCCTTTCAATAGATTTTTGTGTAATTGGTTGAATTTGAATGGCAGGTAATCCATAAGAATCTAACAAAAAATTAATTTTAGTAAATGGAATAAATTCAACATTTTTATGAGTATCCAAAATGAATGAACCAATTTTTCCAAAAGTAAATTTTTTAGTTTTATCCAATTCTTGTATAATAATCTGAACAAATTTTTCTACTTCATCTTGTGCATTGTCAAAAAGTAAACCATTTTGATTAGCCAATTTACTGGCCAAAAGACCATCGTTTTGATTCAAATTTTTATTGAATGCAATTGTTTTTGAAGCAGGGTAAGCAAACTTTCCAGAAGGATGAATACTTGCATTAGTTTTTTGTGCAACAAATCCGCCAAAGCCAGGCAGGATTACACAATCAAATTCAAACAGTAAAGATTCTACTAACTTTTCCATAATTCAACAAAGGGCTAAAGTATCTAAAAACAAGTTTTTTTCCTATATTAGTTTTTAACAAATGCCTTAATTGTCTGGTTTGTAGTAGAAAAGGCAACTAATTTATTTATTAGTACAGAAATTTAAAATAAAACATCCAAAAACAAAACACCCCGAGCTATGAAACCCGGGGTGTAAAGCAACAAGCTGTTTGCTTGTTGTAACCAATAAACCTATGATGTGAGATAAACTTAGAAGTAGTATAAATGTTTTGCAATACTAATGCTATTTTGCTAAAGATTTGAAAATCAGCGATTAAAAAACTACCAATTACCGCCAGCTCCTCCACCGCCAAAACTGCCACCTCCAAATCCTCCAAATCCACCACTGCTGCCTCCTCCACCAAACCCACCAAATCCTCCGCTTCTGCCAATTGGCGGCATAAAAAATATTCCGCTGTTGCCAAATGTTCTTCCGCCTCTTCCACCTCCGCCGCTGTTTCTCATTAATATTAACAATACAATAAAAATAATGATGATGATAACAATGGGGCTCAAACCCTTTGCTTTTTTAGCTTTTTTATCGCCTTTGGTATCAAATTTTCCGCTTAGTCTATTAATAATTTCGTCCGTTCCATCAGACAATCCTTGGTAAAAATTACCTTGCTTAAAACTTGGAATTATGGTAAGTTCAATAATTCTTTTGCAGATGGCATCAGGTAAATATTCTTCTACCCCATAGCCGGTGGCAATAAAAGTTTTACGCTGTGTTTTTGCAACTAGAATTAATATTCCATTGTTTTTTCCTTTTTGACCAATGCCCCATTTTTCGGCCAATTTAAAAGCATAATCAGAAATTTCATAAACTCCCAAATCAGTAATAGTAACTATAGCTATTTGGCTAGAAGCGGTGTCGTTAAATGCTACTAATTTATTTTCTAACTCTTGTGCTTGATCCGAACTAATCAGGCCAGCAAAATCGTTTACAATCTTTGGTGGATTGCTCTGTGGGGGAAATTCTTGTGCGAGTATTGTTTTAAAAGAAACAATAAAAGCTAACAAAAAAAGAAGTATGTACCTGTTATTAATATTCATGTGTTATTATCTACAAATGTAGTAGTAAAAACCAAAGTATTATTTTATATAAGTTTGAAAAGTATAAAAATATGATAAAGAAGTGGTAAAAATAGCTAACTTCAAACAAGGTACTATTCATTACACCGTTGAAGGTGAAGGCCGAGCCATTGTATTTGTGCATGGATTCTTAGAGACATCTAAAATTTGGATAGAATTTACCCATGAACTAAAAAAATATTTTAAAATAATTACAGTTGATTTGCCGGGACATGGGAAATCAGATTGCTATGGATACATACACACAATGGAGTTAATGGCACAAAGTGTTCATGCGGTTTTGGAGGAATTAAATCTTAGAAAATATATTATGGTGGGCCATTCAATGGGAGGTTATGTTGCATTGGCCTACGCTGAATTGTATCCGGATAACTTACGTGGTCTTGTATTGTTTCATTCATCGGCCTTTGCAGATTCTGCAGAAAAAATAATTGAAAGAGAAAGAGCAATAATAGTAGTAAAGAAAAATCAAAATTTGTTTGTGAAGGGTGCAATAAAAAAATTGTTTAATCCAAAATATGCAGCATACTATAAAAAGGAAATAGAGGAGATGGAAAACGATGCAAAAAGTTTTACAAAACAAGGAATAATTGACTGTTTGGAAGGAATGAAACAGAGAAAGGACAGAGAAGTAATACTAAAATTTGCACAATACCCTGTAATGTTCATTATGGGTAAAATGGATCCGGTAATTGATTTTCTAAAACTTAAGGAACAAAGTACTATTCCATCAAAAAGTTTTTCCTGCATATTATCTGAAAGTGGCCACATGGGATTTATTGAGGAAAAAAATAAATCGCAAAAGGCACTAAAAAGATTTATAAGAATGGCATTTTCTAAAATGTGATGAGATAAAAAATTAAAAATAAGTTTCTTTTCTTTTCTTACATTTATCACAAATAATTACCATGGCAGAAAAGAAAAAGTTGTTTTTATTAGATGGATTTGCATTAATTTTTAGAGCTCATTTTGCATTTATAAACAATCCAAGAATCAATAGCAAAGGTTTAAACACCTCGGCTGTGTTTGGCTTTACAAACACAATTTTAGAAATTATAAAAAATCAAAAACCAACGCATATTGCAGTGGCGTTTGATACTGCTGAGCCAACCCATAGGCACACAGAATTTGAAGCCTACAAAGCTCACAGAGACGAGATGCCTGAAGATATTTCCGCCGCTATTCCTTATATTTTTGAGTTGTTAAAAGCAATGAACATTTGCACTTTTAGCAAAGGAGGATTTGAGGCAGATGACATAATTGGAACACTTGCAGTAATTGCCGAAAATTATGGGTTTGAAACGTATATGATGACACCCGATAAAGATTTTGGGCAGTTGGTAAGCGATAACATTCACATCTATAAACCAGCCAGAATGGGCAATGCTGCGGAAGTGCTTGGCGTTAGAGAAATTTGCGCCAAATACGAAATTCAACATCCCAAACAAGTTATTGATATTTTAGGACTGATGGGAGATACAGCTGATAATATTCCGGGTATTCCAGGAGTGGGAGAGAAGACAGCAATTCAATTAATAAAACAATTCGGATCCATAGAAAATTTACTAGAAAATACTCAAGAGCTAAAAGGGAAATTAAAGGAGAAAGTGGAGAACAACAAACAAATGGCAATTCAATCTAAATGGTTGGCTACTATTTTGTGCGATGTCCCCGTAGACTGGAATGAGGAGGAATTGAAGTTAAAGGAAGTGAACAAAGAAGCCATAAAAGAACTTTTTGCAGAACTAGAATTTAAAACGCTTTTGCCCAGATTAATTGGCACACCAGCCCCGGCAGCTTCTCTTTTTTCTGAATTGGATGAAGAGGAAAATGCTGAAATAGAAAAGGTAAATTTTAAGACCGCTGAAACAACCTCACACGAATATATCTTGCTCGACAGCAACGAAAAAATTGAATTGTTAGTTAATCAAATTTTGCAAAAGAAAGTTTTTTGTTTTGATACCGAAACTACTGCCTTAGAAATTTTGGATGCCAATTTAGTTGGAATGTCATTTTCTCTGGAATCTCACAAAGCTTATTATTTACCATTCTCAGATAATTTTGAGGAATCAAAAAAGTTAGTTTCCAATTTTGCTTCTATTTTTTTAGATGAAGCAATAATTAAAATAGCTCAAAACATAAAGTATGATTTAGCAGTATTAAAAAAATACGGAATAGAAATTCGTGGGAAATTATTTGATACCATGCTGGCTCATTATATTTTAGAACCTGATAGCAGACATGGAATGGATTTTCTTTCAGAAACTATTTTAGGATATCAACCAATAGAGATAGAAACATTGATAGGACCAAAAGGGAAAAATCAAAAATCTATGAAGGATGTTTCTCTGGATTTAATTAAAGAATATGCAGCCGAAGATGCCGATATAACTTTTCAGTTGTTTGAGAAACTTTCAAAAAGAATTGAAGAAATTCCAAATGCAAAAAGCATTTTAGAAGATGTAGAAATTCCTTTGGTGCCGGTGCTAGCAGCAATGGAAGAGCAGGGTGTGAGAATTGATGAATTGGCATTAAAAGAAATGTCGAAAGACCTAGAAATAGAAATTGCCAAACTAGAAGAGATAATAACTGAACTTGCCGGAACTAAGTTTAATATTGCCTCGCCAAAGCAGTTGGGCGATGTTTTATTTGATGTTTTAAAAATTGATGAAAAGGCAAAGAAAACTAAAACAGGCCAGTATGCAACAGGCGAAGATGTGCTGTCTAAATTGGAAAATAAACACCCAATAATTTCAAAAATATTGGATTACAGAGAACTTCAGAAGCTAAAAAATACTTACGTTGATACCTTGCCGCTATTAGTAAATAAAAAATCAAATAGAATTCATACTTCTTTTAATCAGGCAGTGGCAGCTACTGGTAGGTTGAGCTCTAATAACCCTAATCTACAAAACATTCCAATTAAAACTGCAAAGGGTAGAGAAGTTCGCAAGGCTTTTATTGCAAGAAGCCAAGACTATATATTGCTTTCTGCAGATTATTCACAAATAGAACTTAGAATTATTGCTTCTATGAGTGGCGATACCGGAATGATTGAAGCATTTAATGAGGGATTAGATATTCACACTGCCACCGCCTCAAAAGTATTTGGCGTAGAGCTTTCAGAAGTTACCAAGGAAATGAGAGGCAAGGCAAAAATGGTAAACTTTGGAATTATTTATGGCATTTCGGCTTTTGGTTTATCAGAAAGATTAAATATTCCGCGACAAGAGGCGAAAGAAATAATTGACAATTATTTTAAAGAGTTTGGAATGTTGCGCCAATACATGCAAAATAATATTGAGTTTGCAAAACAACATGGTTTTGTTGAAACTTTAATTGGAAGAAGAAGATATTTAAGAGATATAAACAGTGCAAATGCTATGACAAGAGGATTTGCAGAACGCAATGCCATTAATGCTCCAATACAAGGCACTGCTGCAGATATGATAAAAATTGCAATGATAAACGTACACAAAAGAATGAAAGAAGAGCGTTTAGATTCTAAAATGATTTTGCAAGTTCATGATGAATTGGTGTTTGACGTACATCCTAGTGAGTTAGAAAAATTAAAGGTAATAATATCAAAAGAAATGAGAGAGGCTTTGCCATTAAAGGTACCTGTTGAGGTAGAAATGGGTACAGGTAAAAATTGGCTAGAAGCTCACTAATTTGAAAAAAAATAAACCTGATATTTTAAGAATCTAACTTCATTAATTCAATTTTTTCTATTCTAGTGCCTTCTACAGCAACTACTTTCAATTGAAATCCATCTATTGTTATCTGTTCGTCTTTTTGTGGAATGCTAGAAAAATAATTTATAAATAAACCGGCCAATGTTTCGTAGGAATCTGAGCTTGGCAAGTTAAATTTATATTTATGATTCAGGTAATCTATTTCTAGTCTGCCAGAAAACAAATAAAGTAAGTCGGAAATTTTTTGTTCTGTCATTTCTTCTTTGTCGTGTTCGTCGTCTATTTCTCCAAAAATTTCCTCCATCAAATCTTCAATGGTTACTAAACCTGATGTTCCACCAAATTCATCTACAACAACTGCAATACTTTTTCTCTCTTTTTTTAATTGTGTTAGAGTTTCTTTTGCATGCATAGTTTCTGGTATAATTGCTATTGGCCTCAATACTTCTTTAATACTTTCGGGCTTTTTAAACAATTCATTTGAATGCACATATCCAATAACATTATCGAGATTTTCTTTGTAAATGATAATTTTAGAAAGGTGAGTTTCAATAAATTTTTCTTTTAACTCCTTTATGTTGCAATCTGCTTCAATGCCTACAATCTCATTTCTTGGGATCATGCAATCTCTTACTTTTACTGAGCCAAAGTCTAGTGCATTCTGAAAAATAGTAATCTCATGGTCAAATTGTTTGCTTTCGTCTCTTATGGATGTAAACTGCTTTATATAGCTATCCAAATCTACTCTTCCAAAAACAATTTGGTCTTTATTTAATGAAAATCTAAAAACTTTTTGCAGCAATAATTCTGAAAGCCCAATTGTTATAAAAACAACAGGAAAAAGTAATACGTAAACAATAGCAAATGGTACAGAAAAAAAAGTAAGGATACCGTTAGGGTTTATTCTAAATAGTGCTTTAGGAAGAAACTCAGCAGTAATTACAACCAGTATAGTTGCCAATGTTACATCAATAGCCAAAACACCAAATTTAGAATGTACAAATATTTCTATGTAGGGTTCTAGAATGTTGGCCATATAAATTCCATATACAACAAGTGCTATATTATTTCCAACCAAAGTTGTTGCAATAAATTGGGAGGGTTTTTTAATAAAATAACTAAGTATTTTAGAGGGGTAAAAACCTTGATTACTTTCTAATTCTATACGAAGTTTATTTGAAGTTAAAAAGGCAATTTCTAAGCCAGAAAAAAATGCTGAAGAAATTAAACAAATTAATATTACCAAATAATCATTCATAGTTGCAAAGATAAAAATTTCTACCGGCCTTTTAACCAACTCTGCGGATTTAGAATGCTGGCCCCTTTCCAAACCTCAAAGTGCAGTTCACTTCTATCTCCATCTTCGCCAGCCATTACCGTTCCTATTGCTTGTTTAGCTTTTACTTTTTCGCCTTTAGCTACTGTAACATCTTCCATTTTTGAATACACAGTTAGAAACTCGCCATGTCTTATAATTACTGCTTTTCCGGCACCAGGTATTGAAACTACCCCGGTTACTTCTCCATCAAAAACAGAACGTGTGGATGCAAATTTTTTTGTAGCAATATCAATTCCGTTGTTTTTCACTTTTATTCCTTTTAATACGGGATGTTCGTGTTCGCCAAATTGTCCGGTTATAGAACCTTCGGAAACAGGCCAAGGCAATTGATTTCTGTTGGCTTCGAAGTTACTGGAAAGTTTTTGCGATTCAGGAGTTAAGTTTAAAAGCTCGGCATTACTTAATTTTTTTTCATTTTTTACTTCTTCACTTTTATTTTCTTTGCTTTTGGGTAAAAGACCTTTTTCTGATTTGATTTCGGTTTCCTTTTTCTTTTTATTGACTGCAACTAAGGCTTCTTCTCGGGCTTTTTTAATTTCTTGCTCAATAACTCTTTTTATTGCTAAATTTAGCTTTGTTGCTTCATCTTGTTTTCTCTTTAGCTTTTTTTTGATGTCTTTTTCTTTCTTCTGCAAATCAACTAAATTGTCCTGTTTTTCTTCTCTTTCCTTGGCTAATATTTCTTTTTCAGATTCTTTAGAACTTAACAATTGAGTTTGATTAATTTTCTTTTGTTCTAAAGATTTTACTGTAGAATCTAATTCAGCCATTTTTAAATTAATAAGCTTTGCCTGATTTAGCCTATCTGTAGAAATTTGTTTAAGCCAATAGCTTCTTCTAACTGCTTGAGAAAAACTTTCGGATGATAACACCAATGCTAGCTCGTTATTGTTTTTTTGCAATAGAATAGCTCTTTGAAGCATTAATGCATAATTTTTTTTTAGCAAATCTATGTCAGTATTTAACTCAGAAATAGAGGAAATATTCTGACTGATTTGCTTGTCTACCAATGAGATTTCTTGGTTGATTGTATTTATAAGTTCTTGTCTTTTTATTATCTTTTTATTAAGTTTTATAAGTTGTTCGATAGAGTTTTTCTTGTTTTTTTTAGTAGCTTCTAACTCCTTATTAAATTGAGATATCTCTGCTTGTAGTTTTTTTTTCTGTCCTTCAAGTTCCTTTTTTCTTTGATTACTTTTTAAATCCTGTGAAAAGCTATTTTGAAAAAATAAAAACAGCGAGAAAAGAAAAAATATTCTAACGTATAGATTCATATTTTGCTGGAATATTAAATGGAAACGTTAATTCAGTTTCTGGCTCAACTTTATTGTATATAATATCAACAAGTATTTTTTTATTGGAGTTTATTTCAAAGTGCTGAGAAAATGGGAATAAAAAATTATCTACTTTTTGAAAATTAGTGTACTTGGCATCAAATGTTCTATTTGTAGAAAAATCGTTGATTAAATTTCTTGAAATTTTGTAAGATTCATTTTCTAAATAAGTTCTTTGAACGAGCTCATTTACTTGTTCACCTTCATTTGCTTTATTGATTACTTTCTTTAATTTACGTTTTCTAACGGTGCTCAAAACATATTGATCTTCTTCTCTAAAAGATTTTATTTTTTCTTCCTCGCCATAAAATTCTACACTATTGCCCACTAAAATTGATTGTAGCATTTCAAAATCTACATCTGCACTTAACATTTTGCTGATATATTGATAGTCGCAAACTAAGTATTTATGATTTACTCTGTCAATAAACTTTATTGTATCGGGTGTAGCAAGAACTCTTGCACCCTCAATTCCTAGAAGTGAGAAACTCATCCACAAAATACTATCACTCTTAGCCCTTATGCTTACATTAAAACCGCTGGATTTGCCGTCTATATTTGTTTCTGCAGAGAACTTTGATGTTAATAAATTGTATTTAAATTTATTTTCTTCCATTTTGTCGGCAAGCACTTTTGCACTCTTAAAATCAAATTTTACTTTAACTTCTTCAACAATTGGTTTTTCTGATTCAGGATTAATTATAACTGTTTTTTTTGTAGTTCTGCATCCAACAGAAAAGAATAGAATAAAACTTAAAAAGATGTTTAAATAAAAATTTGAGTGATGGTTATTTTTATCCAAAATTTATTCGATTAATCTTTTTTCCTGTATTTTCTTATCTAAAAATTCTGATGCTCCTGGACCAGCGTTCTTTGCTTTTATCCAATATTCCATTGACAAATCTTTCATGTCTAATTGATACAAAATATCGCCATAGTGCTCTAATAAAACTGGACTCTTATTTCCATCAACTGCTAAAGCTTTTTCCATCCAAATTTTAGCGTCAGAGTATTTTTTTTGTGCAAACAAAATCCAAGCATATGTATCGAGGTAGCTAGAGTTTGCTTTTGAAAGTTCGTTCGATTTTTTTGACATTGCTTCGGCTTTATCAAGATTTATATTTCTTAGTGATAAAAAATAAGCGTAATTGTTTAAAACGTAAGTGTCATTTGGATTAATTTGCAATGCTTTTTCGTAACAAGAATCTGACCTCGAAAACTGTTTTTCGTTTTGATATGCATCGCCAAGGTTGGCATTAAATTGTGCAAGCATAGCGTTGTTTTGCACAACAAAATCAATTCCTTTGATAAGTATGCTAATAGTTTGCTTGTAATTTTTTAATTGATAGTTGGCAATTCCATTTAGTAAGTAAGGGGCAGGTTCATTTGGAAAAAGTTCTATGGCTTGTTTAGAATCTTTGTCAAGTTGGCTATTATCGTTCAACTGAGAATCTATAAGCATTAATTGATTCCAAACTGAGTATTTATTTTTGTCGATGTTCAGCGCTAATTTGTATTGTTCTCTTGCCTCTTCCAACTTTTCTTCTTGCAATAAAAAATCTCCCTTTATAGCATAAGCTCTTGCTTCTTTTGGATTTGTTTGAATAAATAGGTCTAAAAGTTCATGAACAAAATCTTTTTGTTCTTTATTGTCTTTAGACAAATTATAAAATGGAGCAATAATTTTTATTTTGGTGTCTGCATCTAGTTCATCACTTACAAATGCCTTTTTTGTTTCGGCATAATACTCTGAGTTGTTTTTGTTTTTTCTGTAATAATCTGCTAGTGCTAAGTGCGGATAAGGATTATTAGGTTCCAAAGCAATACATTGTTTAAATGTAAGTAATGCCTTATCGTCCATGTTGTTTTCTAGATACAAATCGCCCAATAAAATTTGGAAATTTACATTTAATGGTTCGGTAGCTATTAATCTTTTTACCTCACTCTCTGATTTTGAAAATTGATTTTGGGCATTGTAAATTCTAATTTTCTGCCTAACAATTCCTTCATTTAAACCGATTTTTTTTTCGAGGATATCATACACATTAAGTACAGCTTTGTAGTTGGGAATGTAAATTAATGTAGTTATCCAATTTTCGATATTTTCTAAATTATCAGGATTCTTTTTGTACAGATTTTCAAATACTTTAGAAGCTTCTTTAAATTTTTTTGAAGCAGCTAAAGCTTGAGCATAAAACATTTGATACCATTCATTTTCTGGGTTTATTTTAGCTGCTTGTTTGGCAAATATTTCAGCATTCTTAATATCACCTAGTTTAAAAAGACAAAGTCCAAATTCATAATTGGCAGCGGGATTAGAAGGTGAAATTTCTACACACTTTCTAAAGTTTTTTGTTGCCTCCTGAATATTATCTAATGCCTTTTCTTTAACTCCATTGTAGAAGTAGAAATCAAATTCTAATCTTTCTTTTTCAGAAGCAAAGCCATTGTTTTCTTTATTTTTAGAACTCTTTGCACTTGAAGTTTTTTTACTTCCACTACACGAGTATATAAACAACAGTAAAACAATACTGCAACAGAGAGAAAACCTTTTAATTAAAAAAGTCATTGTTTAATAGAGTTAAAATCACCAATACTTAAATCAAGTATTCTACCTTCTAGTTCTGCGTTGTTTCCAACCATAGAATTTGCGAGATTAGAATTACTAATTTTAGAATGTGCCTGTATGATTGAATTAGAAACGATAGAGTTTTTAATTACAGTTTTTACTCCTACAGAAGCGTAAGGGCCTACAACTGAATTTATTATTTTAACTCCAGCACCTATATAACAAGGAGGCACAATAACAGAATTTTCTATAACAGCAGACTCATTCACCAACTTTTCTGATTTAGATTTAAATTCTAAGATTCTTTGGTTGGTATAAACAGTTGCATCTTTGTTTCCACAATCTAACCATTCGGAAATCTGACCTGGTGAAAATTTAATGCCTTTACTTTTCATATTTTCCAAAGCATTAGTCAATTGAAACTCACCTTTTTCTTTGATGTTGTTGTCGATTAAATACCTTAATTCTTTTTTTAGATTATCGCCATCTTTAAAGAAGTAAATTCCAATAATGGCTAAGTCAGAAACAAATTCCTGAGGTTTTTCAACAAAATCTGTAATTACGTTATCAGCATTAACTTTTACTACACCAAAGGCTCTTGGATCTTGAATTTTTTGGACCCAAATTATTCCATCGTTTTCTTGATCAAATTTAAAATCAGCTTTGAACAATGTGTCAGCAAATGCAACAATAACTTTTCCTGTTAAAGTTTCTTCTGCACATAAAATGGCATGAGCAGTTCCAAGTGGTAAATCTTGGTAACAAATTTTTCCTTTGGCTCCCAAAGAGTCTGCAATAGACAAAAGATTTTCCTCTACTTCTCCTCCAAAACGACCAACTACAAAAGCAATTTCATCAATTTTTTCGTCAACCACTGCAGCAATGTCTTCTACTAATCTCTGAACAATTGGTTTACCGGCAAGGTGTATAAGCGGTTTAGGTACAGTTAAAGTATGAGGTCTCATTCTTTTGCCCATACCTGCCATTGGTATTATTAATTTCATTCTTTACGTTTTTAATTTATTTTATTCCTGTGTGTCCAAAGCCTCCGGCTCCTCTTGTTGTATCATTTAATTCCTCAACTTCTTGCCAAGAAATTGTTTCATGTTTAGAAAATATAATTTGTGCAATTCTTTCACCTGGTTCTATTATAAATTCGTTGGGTGATAGATTAGTGAGCAACACCTTAATTTCGCCTCTGTAATCGGCATCAATTGTTCCAGGGCTATTAAGCACAGTAACGCCATTCTTAAACGCCAAGCCACTTCTTGGTCTTATTTGTGCCTCATAACCTTTGGGCAATTCAATAAAAATACCAGTAGATATTAGTTCTCTACACAGTGATTTTAAAGAAATACTTTCACTTATATTTGCCCTTAAATCCATTCCAGCACTCTGCAAAGTAGCATATTCTGGCAAAGGATATTTTGAATTATTTATGACTTTAACTTGCATATTGATTATAAACCGCAAAATACAATTTTTTGGAAAGTTCTAAAGGAAATTTTTTTAGAGATTATAAAACATTAACTGTTAAAATAGTACGTTTTTAAAAATAGTTGCTCTACTTAAGTAAAATGAACTTGAACTAATTTATTTTTTTTAATTGCAAGCTGATTTTTCTTGTTGCATCATCAATTTTATCTATAGAAACTTCTAAATATTCATCTATGTATTGCGTTGCAATCTGAGGCCATTCTATCAAGCACAAATTTCCAGAAAATAAATAGTCATCAAACCCAATATCAAAAAGTTCTTTAGTACTTTTTATTCTGTACAAATCAAAATGATAAATTGTATTTCCATTGCCATCTAAATATTCATTAACAATAGAATATGTTGGGCTAGAGCTGTTTTGGGCAACCCCTAAAAACTTACATATCTCTTTAATGAGAGTAGTTTTTCCAGCACCCATTTCACCAATAAAACAAACTATTTTTTGAGTAGGATAATAGCTGCAAATTTCTTTAGCAACTTTTGGTAAATCAGCTAGTGAAGTATAATTTATATCCAACATCAAACCTATTTATTTTGGAGAAAGAACTATAAATGGAATTAAAACCTCTTCCAAAGATATACCGCCATGCTGAAAGGTGTTTTTGTAATAGCTAACATAGTGGTTATAATTGTTAGGATAAGCAAAAAACATATCTTCCTTAGCAAAAATATAACTGGAGCTAATATTTTGTTTTGGCAGAAATGCATCAGCCGGGTTTTTTACTTCAAAAACATCCTTCTTAATAAATTCTAAACTTCTACCTGTTTTATACCTTAAGTTGCTGTTGGTATTTTTATCGCCAACTACTCTACTAGGCTCTTTTACATGAATTGTTCCGTGGTCGGTTGTTATAATTACTTTGGCTTTTTTGTGAGCAAGTTCCTTTAAAATATCATACAATGGAGAATGCTCAAACCAACTTTTTGTGATAGAGCGATAAGCCGCTTCGTTGTCAGCTAATTCTCTAATTATTTCCATTTCTGTTCTAGCATGAGAGAGCATATCAACAAAATTATACACTATAACGTTCAGCTTATTTCCGTTTAGGTTTGATAAATTTTCGGAAAGTTTTTTACCTGCATTGTGGTTGGTAATTTTGTTGTAGGAAACTTTATAATTTTTACCCATCCTCCGCAAATTTTCTACCAACAATTCTTCTTCGTGCAAATTTTTTCCTTCCTCGTCTTCTTCGCCAACCCACAACTTTGGATATTTTTTTTCTATTTCGCTTGGCATTAAGCCTGCAAACAATGAGTTTCTGGCGTATTGGGTTGCAGTGGGCAAAATGGAATAATACATTTCTTCTGATTCTATTTTAAACAATTCATTGGTAAGTGTGCTTATTGTTTTCCATTGATCGTACCTTAAATTGTCAATCAAAACAAAGTACACTGACTCGTTCTCTTCGAGAATAGGAGCTACTTTATTTTTAAATAATGTATGAGACATTACAGGTGCATGAATGTCTTTGCCACCTACCCAATTGATGTAATTTCTTTCGATAAATTTAAAGAACAAGGTATTAGCTTCGTTTTTTTGCATGGTAAGAATCTCAAACATACTTTCATCTTGAGATTTTTCTAATTCTAATTCCCAAAAAATTAATTTTTGATACAGTTCCTTCCATTGCTCAACATTTAAATTTTCGCCTAATGTCATTCCCAACTGCCTGAATTCTTGTTGGTAATTTGTGGTTGTTTTTTCGCTAATTAATCTTTTGTTATCCAGGTTTTTTTTGATGGACAACAAAATTTGTTTGGGGTTAACAGGTTTTAGCAAATAGTCGGAAATTTTAGAACCAATAGCATCTTCCATGATGGATTCCTCTTCGCTTTTGGTGATCATTACCACGGGCAAATCGGGTTTAATTTGTTTAATTTTTGTTAGTGTTTCTAGCCCAGAAAAGCCGGGCATGTTTTCATCTAACAAAACTAAGTCTACGTCTTTGGTTTTTATAATATCCAGTGCATCAGAGCCATTGGTAGCAGTAATTACATGGTATCCTTTTTCTTTTAAAAAATGAAGATGAGCTTTTAGCAAATCCATTTCATCGTCGGCCCATAAAATTGTTTTTTCCATTGTGTAATTTTTGTTTTTAAACGAATAAATCGTTTATTATTGCAAAGGTAAATCTCATTTAGGGAATTTTAAGAGATATGAGTAATTTAGTTAGTTAAGTTTATTTTGACTGCTTGATTAAACTACAAAATAAATAGTAAAAATCGGCTAAGTGCCTAAAAATTAGAACTCAAAAAAAGATATTCACAAATTAAATAATTCCTTTAAATCAAGCTAATTTTGTTAAATGAATATTATTGAAAGCAGTCAAGGAAAATTTAATAAAAACAGAGTAAAAAAAGGGGATATCTCTTTTATGTCAAACGAGTTTGGTAAAATTCCACCTCAAGCAATTGATATGGAAGAAGCTGTGCTTGGTGCAATGATGCTGGAGAAAAATGCAGTGAATGCCGTTATCGATGTTTTAAAGCCAGAAAGTTTTTACAAAGAAGGACATCAGCATATTTTTAGGGCAATGATGACACTTTTTCAAGCTACCGAACCCATAGATTTGCTTACCGTAACCAGTCAACTCCGAAAAGATGGAATGTTAGAAATTGTAGGTGGTGCTTATTATATAACCCAACTTACTAATAGAGTTGGTTCTGCAGCAAACGCAGAATACCATGCTAGAATTGTTTCTCAAAAATTTATACAAAGAGAATTAATACGAATCTCTGCAGAAACCGTAAAAAATGCTTACGAAGATACCTCCGATGTTTTTGAATTGTTAGATACTGCAGAAAGTAATTTGTTTGCCATTGCAGAGAGTAATATTCGTAAAAATTACGATTCAATGTCCACCTTGGTAAGTCAGGCAATTAAACAAATAGAAACAGCCATGACCCAAAAAGATGGCTTAAGTGGTGTGCCATCAGGTTTTACAGAATTAGATAGGGTTACAAATGGTTGGCAAAAATCTGATTTAATAGTATTAGCGGCACGTCCGGGTATGGGTAAAACTGCATTTGTGCTGTCTTTAGCCAGAAACATTGCTGTAGAGTTTAATAAGCCAATTGCTGTTTTTTCTTTAGAGATGAGTTCGGTGCAGTTGGTAAACAGGTTAATCTCCAGTGAAACGGAATTTCCGGCCGATAAACTTAGAAAAGGAGATTTAAAAGCACATGAATGGCAACAATTAAATTCTCAAATTTCTAAACTTACTGCAGCGCCAATGTTTATTGACGATACTCCTGCATTAAATATTTTTGAATTGAGGGCAAAGTGCAGAAGATTAAAAGCTCAGCACGACATTCAAATGGTTGTGATAGATTACTTGCAATTGATGACTGCAGGCGGCGAGGGAAAAGGAAACAGAGAGCAGGAAATAAGTTCAATTTCTCGTTCATTAAAATCTATAGCCAAAGAATTAGACATTCCAATAATTGCTCTTTCGCAGTTGAGCAGAGCCGTTGAAACCAGAGGTGGCAACAAAAGGCCTCAACTTTCTGATTTGAGGGAATCGGGTGCAATTGAGCAGGATGCCGACATGGTATTGTTTATATATCGTCCGGAATATTATCAGTTGTATCAAGATGAGCAGGGAAATTCTACAGAAGGAATGGCAGAATTAATTATTGCAAAACACAGAAATGGATCATTGAAAGATGTAAAATTGAAGTTTGTTGCACACTTAGCAAAATTTCAAGATTATGATAACCAGTCCTACAATGACGACGGCAACAGTGGCTTCCCGCTAAAGCCAAATTATGATTTTAATAATCCTCCATCCATTACTATTTCATCTAAAATAAACGATAGTCCACCTTCTGACGATGCTTTTTAAGAGTGAATAGCACTTGCAATTCTCTCTAATGCCATTGTGAAAATTCTGCGGTTGAATTCGTTCTTGTATTGAAAATATATTTTAAGTTCTCTTTGGGTTAATAGGGAGATTACCATTCCTGAGACGGTATTTCTGAACTCTAAATTTTTTGAAAATTTTAGTTTTAACCATTCCCTTGTTTCCATTTCATTGATGGCAATCGGATTCAAGTTTTTATAGTTGCATTCTTCATTAAACAACTGCAATAAGGTATTGTGCAAAAATTTTAAAATTGGGCGGAGGCTTATATTCTGAAATTTTTCTGTGTCGTTGCTAAAATTAATTTCTAACGCCAAGGTTGGACGAAGAGCAAGTAGTTTGTTGTCGTTTAATTCTGTTGAATCATTTAAATTTTCCACTGTAATAAATTATTTTTTATTTTATTGAGTACCTAAAACCTGTATAAATTACTCTTCCGGCAGTGGGTCCCCAAACCATTGTTGCATCAAAAATATCTGAGAACGGTTTTTCGTTAGAAACAATTGCATCTGATTGAATATAATTTAACAAATTTTCCCCGCCTAAATACACGTCAAAAAATTTAAACTTTTTAGTTACTTGAGAATTCAGAACAAAGAAACCTTGAGAAAAGTTTTCGTAATGGTATAAACTGTCCAAATGATTTTCTCCTACTGGCATTCGGGCTTTACCTAAATATCGGGTTGTAAAATCAAACTTCCATTTCTCAAATCTTGTTTTATAGGCTAAATTTAATAAAAATCTATTTCTAGAAACCATAGGTTTTGCATAAGCACCAGATAAATAATCAGTTTTTATGTCATAAAATTTATAACCAAAACGTGCTTCAAAATTTTTGGAGATGTTCGCTTGGATTTCTGTTTGAAAGGTATTTGAATAGGAAGAACCCTTTAAATTATAGACATAGACTCTGTCATATTTTTCAAAATAGTCTAATACAACTTGGTTAACAAATTGTGTTCTAAACAAATCAAAATAGTAATCGAACTTAATACCAGAAATACTAAAGTTTTTGGCATAAGATAAACCATAAGTATATCCACTTTCTGGTCTTAAATCTTCTAATACTTTTACTTGGCGTTGATTGGCAAAAATGCCTGTATTATCCATAAATACATTTGCAATTCTTGTGCCTTTACCAAATGTAATTCTTACAACATCTTTTGAAGAAATGGAATATCTAAAATTAAACTTTGGCGTGTAAAACAAACCAAATTTGTTGTAATAATCTGCTCTTGCGCCCAAGCTAAAAGAAATTTTTTCTATGTTATCAAATTCAAACTCACCAAAAATTCCCGGAATTAAATCTTGTCTTCTAAAAATTGAGTCGTTATAGTTTTGATTGTAATAATCAGAAATAAACGAAGCACCTGTTTTATATTTTTTTCTTGTATCGCCAATAATATCTTGATAAATTACATTGGAATAAAAACTTTGTTGACTTCCAAAATACTGTTTGTTTCCAAAAACTAAATTTTGTTCTAACAATTTAATATTATTTATCCAACCTAATCCCTTGTATGGTTTATTTGGAAACAATAAAGCTGCTTTAGAGAATGCTTCAATTTGTTTATTAGTTATTTCAATTCCGTAGATTTTACTTCCAAATCTGTCATTGTTTTTATTGTAGGCAAGCTGTCCTCCATTTTTATTTTCATACACAGCCTTTGCCCCTGCTTGAATCATGAATTTGTTGTTTTGCCATTTCCATTTATCAAATATATTTAGCTGTTCTCCAATTGGAACATCAATAAAATCGTCATTATTGTTATCGTTTTTTTTCCAAACATTGTTGTAATGTAAAAATAAAATAGTAGAAGTTTTTTCGTTGATTTTATTTGCTAAATGAAAATTAGCTTCTGTTCTTCCCAATGAATTTTGATAAACATTAGCGAAAAATACATCAGATTTATCATGCTTTAAAAACTCAACATTTATGATTCCCGAGAGTCCTTCAAATCCATTTACAACACTGCCAGTTCCTTTGGAAATATCTATGCTACTTATCCAAGTTCCGGGCACTAAAGACAATCCAAATGATGAATTTAAGCCCTTAACTAATGGAATATTTTCGGCAGAAATTTGAGTATAAATTCCGTCTAATCCCAACATAGATACTTGCTTAGCGCCAGACACACCATCACTCATAACAATATCTACGGAATTATTTGTTTCGAAGCTTTCGGCTAAGTTGCAACAAGCTGCTTTTTTTAATTCTATACTACCAATATTTTCAATGTTTATGGTATTGTAGTTTGAGCGTTTAAGTGAATTAATTTTTTCTTCAATTACTACTTCTTTAATTAATTTACTGGGTTTTA